>NZ_JBVPVA010000743.1:0-5917 GCF_055612215.1 Actinomycetospora sp.
TCCCCGGGGCGCCGAGGGCGATCTCGAGGTCCGCGGCGCCGCGGAGCACGCCGGTGCTCACCTCCGCGAGCACCGGGTCGATGCGCGAGTCCGGTCCGCCGACGGTGACGGCGGCGACCACCCGGCCCGCGGCGTCGCGCACCGGCGCGCCGACCGCGAGCAGGCCCCGGTCCATCTCGTGGCGGGCCAGCGACCAACCCCGGGCGCGGTCCTCCGCGAGGCGCACGACGAGCTCGTCGAGCGAGCGCGGCGCGGCGGGCCCGGTCGCGGCGAGTCCCTCGGGGACGAGCAGCCGGGCGACGGCCGCGGTGTCCAGGTCGAACAGCAGGGCGCGCCCGCCCGCGGTGCACGACAGGGGCATGGTGCGCCCGACCCAGCCCACGGCGCGGAGCTCGCTGTCCGGGGCGGCGGTGGCGATGGTCATCGCGCTCCCGCCGCTGCGCACGCAGACCTCGACGCGCTCGCCGAGCAGGGCGGCCTCGCGCTCGACGAGCGCGTCGGCCTCGTCGCGGAGGCGGCGGCTGACCGCGCGGACGCCGAGGGAGAACAGCCGGGTGCCGATCCGGTAGCGCAGGGTGCCGGCCTCCCGCTCGACGAAGCCGGCGTCGGCGAGGAGGCGGAGCAGGCGGGACACCTGGGACTTGTCGCGCCCGAGCGTCCGCGCGATCTCGACGACGCCGAACGACGTCGGGGCCTCGAGGGTCCCCGCGGGGCCGCCGAGTCCCGCCGACTCCGGGTCGCCCAGCAGCTCGAGGATCGCGAGCGCGCGGTGGACCTGGCCGCCGCCCGACGCGTCACCGGTCCCGGCGGGGACGGCGGCGGAGGGACGGGCGGCGACCGCGGCCGCCACGTCGTCGGGGGCGGCGCCGCGCGAAGCGCGTGGGCTCATGTCACCCCTCTCTCCGCTCCCTGACGCGGGAGCGCGAGGGGCAACTGCCGTTGCCGATCGGACAACGGTCTGCGAGAGGTTAAGGGGCTCGCCATCGGGTTGTCACCCGGTAGTTGAGACTTTCGGGTCCGAGGGCGACCGGCCGGGGCGTCGCCGGGCGGTGACGCTGCGTCCGAACCAGCGCCCTGAGCAGCGGACCCGCGGGGGACATGTCCGATTGGACTGACGGCGGGTCAACCGACCGCGACGCCCTCGTGACGATGGGTGACGACAGGCCCCGGGTCGCGTCATTGCCCCCGCAGAGACGGAACCGGCCGGGGCGTTGCACGGACACACCGCGCCGTTGACGATCCGCGACGGCGCGGACGCGGTCAGCGTCCGGCGCTGGGCAGGCCGCGCCCGGAGTCCGCCGACCCGTCGAGGCCCCAGAGGGTGAGCAGCCGGGCCTCGAGCCGGTCGAGCTCGCCCGCGACGGCCAGGTGCGCGCGACGGCGGCGCCCGGCCGGCATCTGCTCCGCGGAGCGGACGGCTGCCTCGAGATCGGAGAGGCGGGTGCGGGCGTCGGCGGTGAAGGTCCCCACCTCGGCATCGTCGGGCCGCCGGTTGGCGAGCTCGCGCACCGAGTTCGCGAGGTTGTGGCAGCGCGCGTAGAGCGCCGTGCCGCGCCCGGAGAACGAGGAGAGCTCGTCCGGGGCGACGCCGAGCCGCCGGGCGCGGAAGTCGTCCACGCGCGCCCGGGTCGCGCCCACGGCCTGGTAGACGATCGGCGCCGCGATGGGGACGACGACCCGGGCGATCCCGATCCAGCGCTTCACGGTCGCGCCGGTGAGCCCTTCGCCGCCCTCCTTGGCCTCCTTCGCCTCGGCCTCCTCGATCTCGGCCACCTTCTCCGCGGCCTTGCGGTCGGCCTTCGCCGCCTTCGCGGTCTGCTTCTCGGCCTTCACGGCCTGCTTGGCGGCCTTGCGGCTCAGGACGACCACGCCCTGCCCGTCACCGGCGTCCCCGCCGAGCTCCACCGAGTACTTCGTGCTGCGCCGCCGCGCCATGGGTCCTCCCGCTGTCCCGGCGGCCGGCCCTCGCCGGCGCCCCGGGCAGGGCCCGCCCGGAGACTCCCGGCGGCCACCCGGCCCGATGTCGATCTCCTGCTTCCCCCGGTTCCCCGCTGGTGGGCGACCCTAACGGGGCCGCCCCGTCCGTGGGGTGTCGTGCGACCCCGGACGCGCGGCGACCCGCGCCGGCCGGCCCGTCCGCGGCGTGGGTGTCGGGGGGTCGTGGCAGGCTCGGGGCATGAGCAGCACGGAGCCGGACGCCGGGCTCCCCGGCGTCCCGCTCCGGTCGGAGGGCCAGCCCGGGTCGCGCCCGGTGCTGCTCGACGCCGCCGTCACCACGCGCTGCCGTCGCCGGGTCCACCTGGAGCACGACCCCGAGGCGGGCCGCACCAACGGGGCGACGCCGGTGGACGACGCCGGCGGTGCGGTGCTCCCGGAGCCCGATCCCGGTGTGGAGATGCGGGTGGCCGACGCGGCCGAGCACCGGACGGCCGTCTCGGCCCGGTTCGCCGAGCTCCTCGGCGCCTCCTACCGCCGGGTGCCCGACGGGGCGCGGGGAGAGCGCGTGACGGCCACCCTGGCGCTGGTCGCGGACGGGTCCGTGGCCGCGATCGGCGCCGCGGAGCTCCCGCCGGGCGACGGCCGGCGCGGCCACGCCGAACTGCTCGTGCGCGCCGAGGCCGGCGGCTGGTACCCGTTGATCATCGTGCGCCATCGGGTGAGCGATCCGGGGACCGGCGCGCTGACGTCCCCGCTGGCCCGGCCGCACCCGTCGTCGGCGGCGCCCGATCCCGACCGCAAGGTGCGCGCCGTCGCCCGGGACGTGCTGCGCCTCGCCCACCTGCACCGGATGCTCGCCGCCGCGGGCCTCGGGGCCGCATCGGGTGCCGCGTGGGGCGGCGTGGTCGGGCTGGACGCGGACTGCGTGGTGTGGACCGACCTCGCGGCCGCCCCCGGCAACGAGGCCGGCCGCAGCCCGCTCGACACCTACGACCGGCGCTTCGCCGACCGGCTCGCGGTCGCCACCGCCGCGCGGGCCGGGGCGCCCGCGCTCGCGGAGCCCTCCCGGATCACCGAGTGCCGGCGCTGTCCCTGGTGGCCGGTCTGCGAGGCCGAGCTGCGGCGGGTCGACGACGTCAGCCTCGTGGTCCGCGGGGAGGACGCGCTGCGGCTGCGCGGCCGCGGGATCACCACGGTGCGGGCGCTCGCCGCCCTCGACCCCCGGCGGGGCCTGCCCGAGCCGGCGGAGGCCGCGGCCGACGACACCGGCCTCGCCACCGACCTGCGCGAGGCCGTCGCGCTGGCCCGCGCCTGGCGCTCCGACGTGCCCCTCGTGCGTCGGGTCGTCCGGCCCGACGTGCCCCGCGGGGCGGTCGAGGTCGACGTCGACATGGAGAGCCTCGGCGAGGACGGCGCGTACCTGTGGGGCGTCCTGCTCACGGGCGCGGACGTCGGGCTGCCGCACGGCTACCGCGGCTTCGCCACCTGGGACCCGGTGCCCACCCGCGACGAGGCCCGCTCCTTCGCGGCCTTCTGGACCTGGCTCACCGACGTCCGCGCCCGGGCCGCCCGACGCGGCCTGTCCTTCCGCGCGTACTGCTACAACGAGCAGGCCGAGAACCGCTGGCTGCGGGGCTCGGTGGAGCGCTTCGCCGGGGAGCCGGGCATCCCGCCCGCCGCCGAGGTGGAGGCCTTCATCGCCTCGGACGCGTGGGTCGACCTGTTCCCGGCGGTCAGCGAGTCGTTCCTCTGCCCGCACGGCAAGGGCCTCAAGCGGGTGGCGCCGTCGGCGGGCTTCGGCTGGCGGGACCCGGAGGCGGGCGGGGAGAACTCGATGCGCTGGTACCGCCGGGCGGTCGGCATGGACGGCGACGAGCCCGACCCGACGATGCGCGAGCGGCTCCTGGTCTACAACGAGGACGACGTGCGGGCCACCCACGCGCTGCGCACGTGGATGACCTCCGACGCCGTGCTCGCCGTGCCCCACCTCGACGACCTGCCGGGCGAGGCGGGCCGTCCCGCCGACGACGCGACGGCTGGGCCGGTCGAGCCGATCGAGCTGCCTAGCGCGGCTGCATGCGCAGCGCCCCGTCGAACCGGATGACCTCGCCGTTGAGGTAGTCGTGCTCGACGATCATCGCGACGAGCTGGGCGTACTCGTCCGGGCGGCCGAGGCGCTGGGGGAACGGGATGCCCTTCGCAAGCTGCTCGCGGAACGACTCCTCGACGCCCGCGAGCATCGGGGTGTCGATGATGCCGGGCGCGATGGTCATGACACGGATGCCGTACTGGGCGAGATCGCGAGCCGCGGGCACGGTCATGCCGACCACGCCGCCCTTCGACGCGGAGTAGGCGATCTGGCCGACCTGGCCCTCGAAGGCGGCCACCGACGCGGTGTTCACGATGACGCCCCGCGCGCCGTCGGGGAGCGGCTCGGTCTCCGCGATCGCCGCCGAGGCGAGGCGCATGACGTTGAAGGTGCCGATCAGGTTCACGCCGATGACCTGCTCGAACAGGCCGAGGTCGTGCGGCCCCTTCTTCGACAGGAGCCGCCCCGCGGTGCCGATGCCCGCGCAGTTGACGACGACGCGCAGGGGCAGCCCGGTGCCCACCGCGGCCTCGACGGCGGCCTGCACCTGGTCACCGTCGGTGACGTCGGCGCCGACGTAATCGACGCGGTCCAGCTTCTCCGCCGTGTCGACCGCCTGGGGCAGGTCGATCGCCACGACGTGCGCTCCGGCGTCCGCGAGGCGCCGGACCGTCGCCCCGCCGAGGCCGGACGCCCCTCCGGTGACGATCGCGGCGACGTCGGTCGTGTCCATGGGCGATGCGCTCCTCGTGCTGGTCGGTTCCCCTGCGGCGGGGAGGTTATCCAGCCTCAGCGCGCGATGCCGAACTGCCAGTCGTCGAGGTAGCGGGTGGCGAAGCCGGCCTCGGAGTAGGCCAGGTAGAAGTCCCACATCCGGACGAAGGTCTCGTCGAACCCGAGCGCCCGGACCTCGGGCGTGCGAGCGAGGAAGGTCTCCCGCCAGCGGTGCAGGGTCTCGGCGTAGTCCGGGCCGATCGAGCGCCGGGCGTCCACCTGCATCGTGGTGTGACGCGCGAGGGTCTGCTCGATCGCCTCGACGCTCGGGATGATCCCGCCCGGGAAGATGTACTTGTGGATCCAGGTGTACGACTGCTTCGTCGCCCGGAGCCGGTGGTCCGGCATGGTGATGGACTGGAGCCCGAAGCGGCCGCCGGGCGCCAGCAGCCGGTCGACGGTGCGGAAGTACTCCGGCCAGAAGGCCACGCCGACGGCCTCGATCATCTCGATGGAGATGGCCGCGTCGTACTCGCCGACGGCGTCGCGGTAGTCGCGGACGTCGATGGTGATCCGGTCGGACACCCCCGCGGCCTCCGCGCGGGTGCGGGCGAGCTCGGCCTGCTGGACCGAGAGCGTGAGAGTGGTCACCCGGGCGCCCCGCTGCGCCGCACGGATGGCGGCCTCACCCCATCCGGTCCCGATCTCGATCACGCGTGACCCGTCCCGGACACCGGCCATGTCGAGGACGCCGTCGATCTTGCGGTGCTGGGCGGTGGTGAGGGACTCGAGGTGCTGTCCGTCCGCGCCGACCGGCCCGGAGAACCACGCGGCGGAGTACATCATCGACTCGTCGAGGAAGGTCTGGAACAGGTCGTTCGACAGGTCGTAGTGCCGGTGCACGTTCTCCTGGGAGACCACGGAGTCGCTGGCGACCTCCTCGCGCGGCTGACCGCGGTCGTAGAGGCCCCGCATCCGGCGCAGCGGCATCGGGACGAGCTCCTCGATGTGCTCGCTGAAGCAGCGCAGGACCCCGACGAGGTCGTCGGAGTCCCAGTCGCCGACCATCCACCCCTCGCCGAAGCCGATCAGGCCGGAGTGACCGAGACGGGTGAAGCAGGCCTCCGGCCGGATGAGCCGGACGGTGGGCGAACCCGGTCCACCGCCGCCCTCGAC
>NZ_JBVPVA010000710.1:0-6581 GCF_055612215.1 Actinomycetospora sp.
TGCCCGACCTCGTCGGCCGCCTCGCCCGACGCGACCCGGACGCCGTCCTGACCCGCGAGCGCACCCCCGACGGCGAGCTCCGTGCGACGACGCGCGGCGAGCTCTGGGCCCGGATCCGCGGGCTGGCCGCGGACCTCGCCGAGCACGGCGTCGGCCCCGGCGACGTCGTGGCCGTGTGGCTGCCGAACTGGAGCGACGCGCTCGTGTGGCAGTGCGCGGCCGCCGCGCGCGGCGCCCTCGTCGTCGGGATCAACACCCGCTACGGCGCCGAGGAGGCCACGCACGTGCTGGCGCGGGCGCGTCCGGTGCTCGTGGCGCTCGCCCACGACTTCCACGGCCTCGACCTGGCCGGGCGACTGCACACCGCGGCGGCCGGGTCCGGGGTCGTCCCGCAGGTCGCGCTCGTGGCGGGCCCGGGCCGACCGGCGCCGGCGGACGTGACGATGGTCGACGTCGGCGCCGGGGTGTGGACCCCGCGGCACGTCGACGGCCCCGAACCAGGTCCCTCGGACCCGGCACGCCTCGCCGTCGCGTTCACGACGTCGGGCTCGACCGGGCTGCCCAAGCTCGCCGCCCACACCGGGAGCGGGGTCCTCGCGCACGCGGTCGCCGACGCCGCGGTCCTCGGGCTGACCGCGGCCGACGTCGTGCTGTGCGCGCTGCCGCTCTCGGGGGTCTACGGCTACAACGCCGCGACCGCGGGGCTCGCCGCCGGGGCGACCCTCCTGCTCGAGCCGGTGTTCGAGCCCGACCACGTCCTCGACGACATGGCCGCGTGCGGGGTGACCCACGTGGGCGCCGGGGACGACCTGGTGCTGCGCCTCGCGCAGGCCCACCGGACCCGCCCGCGCGACCTGTCGAGCTGGCGGTGGTGGGGCGTCGCGGACTTCCAGGGCCGCTCGCGGGAGCTGGCCGCGTGGGCCACCGAGGCGTTCGGGACCGTCGTGACCGGCGTCTACGGGTCCTCGGAGGTCTTCGCCCTCACCGCGGCGTGGCCGCCGGACGAGCCCACGCCGGCGCGGTGGTCCGGGGGCGGGCGCGTGGTGCACCCGGACATCGAGGTGCGCGTGGCGGACCCGGAGACCGGGGCCGTCCTCGGCCCCGGCGTGGAGGGCGAGCTCGCGTTCCGGGGGCCGAACGTCGTGGACGCGTACGTGGGGTCGGAGCCCGACGTCTTCTCCGCCGACGGGTGGTTCTCCTCGGGCGACCTCGGGGTGCTCGTCGACGAGGGCGCGTTCGTCTACGTGTGCCGAGCGGGCGACGCGATGCGGCTGCGCGGCTTCCTCGTCGACCCGGCGGAGATCGAGGTCCGGCTCGGCGCGCACCCGGCGGTGCACACGGCGAAGGTCGTCGGGGTGGAGGGCGCGGACGGGGCGACGGTGGCCGTCGGGTTCGTCGTGCTGGAGACGGGCGGTGACGACCCGGGTGACCTGCGGGCGTGGTGCGCGCAGGCGCTCGCCCCGTTCAAGGTCCCCGCCGCCGTGCACGTGCTGGACGAGATGCCCACGACGTCGGGCACGAACGGCACCAAGATCCGCACGCCGGTGCTCGCTGCGCTCGCCCGTGAGCACTTTCGGGTGTCATAGCCCCAATGGGTGGAGCACGCCGATAGGGCTCACAGGGCCGAAGGCCACCTACAGGTTCTGCACGTGCTGGAACCCGAACCGGCCCTTGATGCACAGGTGCCCGTGGGTCACCGAGTGGTCGTGCGGCGAGGTCACGTTGACGATCGTGTTGTGCTGCACGTGCAGGTCCAGGGTGCAGCCGACGCCGCAGAACGAGCAGATCGTCGTCGTCACCGTCTCGTCGTCGGGGTCCCACTCGCCGGTCTCCCGGAGCTCGTGCTCGGCGACCGACTTCAGCGCCCCCGTCGGGCACACCCCGATGCAGTTCCCGCAGTACACGCACGCCGACTCCGGCAGCGGCACCGCGAACTCCGTCGAGATCGTCGCGTCGAACCCGCGGCCGGCGACGGCGATCGCGAAGGTGTTCTGCGCGTCGGTGCCGCACGCCTCGACGCACTTGTAGCAGAGGATGCAGCGGGCGTAGTCGCGCACGTAGAGGTCGTTGTCGACGGTGACCGGCTGCGCGACGGTCGCCCGGGTCTCGCCGTCGGGCTCGGCGTGGTGCCCCGGGTGGCGGTTGCCGCGCTCGCCGGCCGCGGCGGGCGGGCCGATCGGGCCGTAGCGCTCGGGGTCGGAGCCGTACTCGACCGACCAGCGGGCCACGTCGTCGCCGGCCTGGGACATGTCGTTGGCCGACTCCAGCAGCTCGAGCACCATCCTGCGGCTGTGCGTCACCCGCTCGGTGTCGGTGCGGACCACCATCCCGTCCTCGACGCGGCGCGCGCACGACGGCACGAGCGGCCGCGACCCCTCGACCTCGACGACGCACACCCGGCACGCGTTGACCGGGGTGAGGTTGGGGGCCTGGCACAGGCGCGGGGTGTCGCAGCCGGCCCCGTCGAGGACGTCCATGATCGTCGCGCCCTCGGGGACGCGGTGCTCGACGTCGTCGACGGTCACGCTGACCAGCCGCCGGATCGTGCCGAGGTCGACCAGGGTCATGACGGCTCCCCCACCAATCCGAGCTTCAGCGCCGAGCGGACGGCCGACGCCGCGGTCTGTCCGAGCCCGCAGATCGACGCGTCGGTCATGACGCGGTCGACGTCGGTGAGCAGCGCCAGCTCGGTGGTCCGGCCCCCGATCTCGCGGCCACGCACGATCCGCGCGAGCGCCTCCTCCTGCCGCACGGTCCCGACGCGGCAGGGCACGCACTGCCCGCACGACTCGTCGCGGAAGAACCCCGCGATGCGGCGCAGCACCGGAGCCATCGGGATCGACGAGTCGAAGCACAGCACGACGCCCGACCCGAGCGTCGCCCCGATCTCCCGGGTGCCCTCGAGGGTGAGCGGGACGTCGAGCTGGTCCGGCGTGACGAACGAGCCCGCCGCGCCGCCGAGCAGGATCGCCCGCAGGTCCGGTGGCACCCCGCCGGCGAGCTCGAGGAGCTCCCGCAGCGTCGTGCCCATGTCGACCTCGTAGACCCCGGGCCTCGCCACGGTCCCGGAGAGGCAGAAGAGCTTCGTCCCGGTCGAGCGGCCCGAGCCGACCGACGCGAACGCCGGCCCGCCCTCGGTGACGATCCGCAGCACGTTGATGAGCGTCTCGACGTTGTTGATCACGGTGGGCTTGCCGAACAGGCCCGCGACCGTCGGGAACGGCGGCTTCGCCCGGGGCTCGCCGCGGCGGCCCTCGAGCGAGTTCATCAGCGCGGTCTCCTCGCCGCAGATGTAGGCCCCGGCGCCGCGGCGGACGTCGATGTCGAACGTCCGTCCGGACCCCATGACGTCGTCGCCGAGCAGCCGGTGGTGTCGCGCGGCCTCGACGGCGTGCCGGATCGCCCGCTCCGCGGCCGGGTACTCGCCGCGGACGTAGAGGTAGCCGGTGCGCGCGCCGACCGCGATCCCGGCGACCGTCATGGCCTCGACGAGGGCGAACGGGTCGGCCTCCATGAGCACGCGGTCCTTGAAGGTGCCGGGCTCGGACTCGTCGGCGTTGACGATCAGGTACTTCTCCGGCTCGGGGGAGCCGGCGACGGCGGCCCACTTCGTCCCGGTCGGGAAGGCGGCGCCGCCGCGCCCGGTCAGGGAGGCGACGGTGATCTCGTCGACGACGCGGGCCGGACCGATGGCGAGCGCGCGGCGCAGCCCGGCGTACCCGCCGGCGGCGCGGTAGGAGTCGAGGTCGGCGGGGTCGGCGACGCCGACCTTCCCGAGCAGGTACAGGCCGGGATCGCCGGCCTGCGGGGTGGACACCACCGGGTCGGGCCCCGGGATCTCCGCGCCGCCCAGGCCGGCGAGCACCGCGGTGGCGTCGGCGGGCGCGATCTGCGCGTGGTCGGGCTCCTCGGTGGGTGCGTCGGTCGACGCCCGCTGCAGGAACACCGCCGGGGCCCGCTCACACATCCCCAGGCAGGGGCTCCGGGTCCAGGTGACGTCCTCCCGCGCGCCGGGCGCCCCGAGGCGCTCCTCCATCGCGGCGCAGAGCGCCTCCCCGCCGAACGCGGCGCACCCGACGTCGTCGCAGACGTGCGCGATCCGCGGCGCCCGCGGGGTGACCGAGAACAGCGCGTAGAAGGTGGCGACGCCGTAGGCCTCGGCGGGCGGGACCCCGAGCCGGGCGCACACGTACCCGAGCGCCCCACGGCTGATCCACCCCACGGCGTCCATCACCGCGTGGAAGGCGGGCAGCAGCAGGTCGCGGCGCTCGCCGTCGAGCCCCGGGTGCTCCGGCACGACGGCGTCGACGGCCTCCCGTTCGGCGTCGGTCGGGGCGTCGGGCAGCAGCCTCAGGTCCACGCGGGTCCTCTCATGATCCGGCCACCGGCACCCGGGTGTCGGAGGAGTCCCGTTGCCGACGTCCAGCAACGAGACCCTCCTGCCGCTCCGGGAGCTTCTCGATCCGCACCGCCGTCGCCTTGAACTCCGAGGTCCCCGACTTCGGGTCCCACGCCTCGTTGGTGATCAGGTTGACGTCGACCTGCTCGGAGAAGTGCGGCGTGATGAACGCGAGCCCCGGGCGGGCGGCCTCGTCGAAGCGGATCGGGGCCTCGACGGCACCGCGGCGCGAGACCACCCGCACCGTCTCCCCGTCGGCGACGCCGAGCGCGCGGGCGTCCGACGGGTCGACGCACAGCGCCTCCTCGCGGCGCAGCGGCGAGGAGTACCCGCCGGTCTGGACCCCGGAGTTGTACGAATCCAGGCGCCGCACCGTCGTCAGGCGCAGCGGGAACTCCGGCGAGAGCACGTCGAGCGGCCCGGCGTGCTCGACCCCGGCGAACGGGGCGGGCATGCCGCGGTCGGCGGGGTCGCGCTCCCAGAGCCGGGTGTGCATCGTCGGGGTGCCCGGGTGCTCGAGCGAGGGGCACGGCCACTGCAGCCCGCCGTGCTCGGTGAGCCGGTCGTAGGACATCCCCGCGTGCCAGTTCAGCGACACCGACCGCAGCTCGTCCCACACCTGCTCGGCGGTCGGCTCGCCCCAGTCGTGGCCCAGCCTCGTGGCGAGGGCGCACAGGATGTGGCTGTCCGGGCGGGCGAGCCCCGGGGGGTCGATCGCCTTGCGCACCCGCTGCACCCGGCGTTCGGAGGACGTGACGGTGCCCTCGTACTCGCACCAGTCCGCGCAGCTCGGGAGCACCACGTCGGCGAGCTCGGCGGTGGCGGTGCGGAAGATGTCCTGGACGACGAGGTGGTCCAGCCCGGACAGCAGCTTCCGGGCGTGCGCCACGTCGGCCTCGGACTCGGCGGGGTTCTCGCCGACGACGTACACCGCGCGGATCTCGCCGCGCTCCATCGACTCGAACATCTGCGCGAGGTGCAGGCCCTTCACCGGCGGGATCGGCGCCCCCCAGGCGGCTTCGAAGCGGGCACGCTCGGTCTCGTCCTCGACGTCGTACCCGCCGGGCAGCCGGTTGGGGATGGCGCCCATGTCGCCGCCGCCCTGCACGTTGTTCTGCCCGCGCAGCGGCACCAGGCCCGAGCCCCAGCGCCCGACGTGCCCGGTGAGCAGCGCGAGGTCGATGAGGGCGCGGACGTTGTCGACGGCGTTGTGGTGCTCGGTGATGCCGAGGGTCCAGCAGAGCTGGGCGCGGTCGGCGGTCGCGTAGGCCAGGGCGGTCTCACGGATCAGACCGGCGTCGACGCCCGTCACCTGAGCGGCGCGCTCGAGCGTCCACGGCTCGACCGCGGCGACGTACTCGTCGAACCCGGTCGTCGCGTGCTCGATGAACGGGCGGTTCTCCAGACCCTCGTCGAGGATCACGCGCCCCATGGCGTGCGCCAGCGCGATGTCGGTCCCGACGTCGAGGGGGAGGTGGCCGCGGGCCCACTTCGCGGTGGCGGTGCGCCGCGGGTCGACGACGATGACGCTCGCGCCCTGAGCCTGCCGCTCGCGGATGCGGCTCCAGAGGATCGGGTGGCATGCCGCGGCGTTCGAGCCGAGCAGGAGGACGCAGTCGGCCTGCTCGATGTCGGCATACGAGGGCGGCGGGCCGTCGGCGCCGAACGCCGCGTTGTAGCCGGCCACCGCCGAGGACATGCACAGTCGCGAGTTCGAATCCACATTGTTGGTGCCGAGGAAGCCCTTCGCGAGCTTGTTCACGACGTAGTAGTCCTCGGTGAGCAGCTGCCCGGAGATGTAGAAGGCGACCGAGCCGGGCCCGTGCTCTGCGCGGATGCGAAGCAGGCGCTCGGCCAGCCGTGGCATCAGCGACTCCCACGTCGATTCCCGGAACTGACCGTCAGCGTGATCGCGCCACAGCGGCGTCGTCGCGCGATCGGGGCTGCGCGACGCGACGGGCAGCTCGAGCGGCTTCTGACAGGTGCGGCCGCGGTTGACGGGGTGCTTCTCGTCGCCGCGCACCGATTGCAGGCGTCCGTCCGCGACCTCGGCCACGAGTCCGCAGCCGACGCCGCAGTACGGGCAGCCCGTCCGCACCTCTCGGCGCATGCCGCCGCCGGACTCGGGATTGCTCGTGCCGTCCATGGCGTCTGTGGAGGACCGCTAGACCCGCGCGTCTAC
>NZ_JBVPVA010000734.1:0-6769 GCF_055612215.1 Actinomycetospora sp.
CGCCCGCGGGTGTCGCGCACCGTGCAGGCCACCCCGCCCTGGCGCACCCGGCGGACGAACTCCGCCTGCACCGTGGCGGGGCTCGCGTCCCACTTCGAGCCCGGGGTCGGGTTGAGCGGGATGAGGTTGACGTGCACGAGCCGGCCCAGGTGCTGCGAGGCGAGCTTCGCGAGCAGGTCCGCCCGCCAGGGCTGGTCGTTGACGTCGCGGATCAGGGCGTACTCGATGGACACCCGGCGCCCGGTGACGTCGGCGTAGTGCCGGGCGGCCTCGAAGACCTCGCGGACCGGCCAGCGGGTGTTGACCGGGACCAGGCTGTCGCGCAGCTCGTCGTCGGGGGTGTGCAGCGAGACGGCCAGGGTGACCTGCAGGCCCTCGTCGGCGAGCCGGTGGATCGCGGGCACCAGCCCGACCGTGGACACCGTGACCGACCGCTGGCTGATGCCCAGCCCGGCGGGGGCCGGGTCGCAGATCCGGTGGAGCGCGTCGACCACCCGGCGGTAGTTGGCCAGCGGCTCGCCCATGCCCATGAAGACGATGTTCGACAGCCGGGCGGGGACGCCGGCGCCGAGCGCCCCGTCCCGCGCGGCGGCGGCGGCCGTCCGGACCTGCTCGACGATCTCGGCGGTCGACATGTTGCGCTGCAGCCCGCCCTGGCCGGTGGCGCAGAACGGGCAGGCCATCCCGCAGCCGGCCTGGCTGGAGATGCAGACGGTGGCGCGGTCGGAGTAGCCCATGAGGACGCTCTCGACCAGGGCGCCGTCGGCGGCGCGCCACAGCGTCTTGCGGGTGGTGCCGCCGTCGCACTCGACCACCGACGCGGGCTCGAACAGGGGCGGGAACAGCGCGGCGAGGGTCTCGCGGGCGGCGGTCGGCAGATCGGTCATCGCCGCCGGGTCGCCCTCGTAGCGGCCGTAGTACTGGCGCGAGACCTGGTCGGCGCGGAAGCCCGGCAGGCCGAGCTCGATGACGGCGGCCTTCCGGGCGTCGGGCCCGAGGTCGGCGAAGTGCCGGGGCGGGCGGGTGCGGCGGGTGCCGGTCCCCGTGAGGGACAGGACGGGGAGCCCGGTGCCGGTCTGGGGGTCCGCGCTCACCGGACCCGGTCCCGCAGCGTCTCCAGCAGCCCGATCCGGTCCGCGGCCGAGAGCAGCACCAGCACCCCGCACACCAGGCCCAGCAGGCCCTGCGAGACGAAGCTGCCGGTCTCCTGGGTCGACATCAGCGCACCGAGCACGCCCAGGGCGATCAGCGCGATCCCGAGCCACTGCGTCGGGCGCTGTCCGGTCGAGCGGGCGAGCGCGAGGAAGGCGACCCCGGTGATCACGGCGGCCACCCCCGGGCCGAGGTACGCGGCCGAGATCAGCCCGAGCAGCACCGTGACCACCACGATCCCGCCGATCGCGAACGCGCCGTAGCGCAGCAGGTCGCCGGAGGCGCGGGGGTCGAGGGCGCGCGAGCCCCGCCGCCGGTTCTCGACGAGGATGAAGACGACGAGCGCGATCCCGCCCGCGAGCAGCAGCGTGCCGGCGCCGTCGGAGCCGAGGCCGAGGGTCCCGACCGTCAGCCACGCGACGCCGACGAGGCACTCCACGATGACCGGGTCGAGCCGGATCGAGGAACGCGGGGACCGGCCGCCCCGGGGTCCACCACGGGACCCGCCGGGTCCACCGGAGCCGGGGAGGCGCGGACCGCCGCGCGGAGGTCCCGACGGGCCACGGTCCCAGCCGCCCGGGCCGTCTCCACCGCTGCGGTAGGGGTCACCGGGGTAGGGACCGGGATGCGGGTACGACACGCCCTCCACGGTAGCCGCGTCCCGGGGTCGGGCTGCCGGGCAGGGGCGCTGGGCACAGCGCTGCCGGTCCCCCGGTCGATCAGGAGCACACGAGGCAGGCACAGCGCGCCGCACGCCGCCCCGACGTGCCCCTCGCAGGACGCGGCGCTCAGCGGCCGACCGGCACCAGGCCCGACGGTCGGCGGCGGACGTGGATCCGGTAGGCCACCGGCAGGGCGAGCCCCGGTGTGCCGTCCACGGCGCGACCGGCGACCGCCGGGGTGAACTCGATGTGGAGCACCGCGGAGAGGGTCGCCCGGTCGGGGAAGCGCCACAGGGTGTCGACCCGCCGGGTCGAGAACCCCCGGTCCGCGAAGAAGCGCTCGGCGGTCCGCGGGTCGTACCCCGGTGCCGAGGCCCGCATCCAGGCGCCGTACGAGTGGCGGGTGGCGTCGAGGTCCACGACGACGAGGGCGCCGCCCGGGCACAGGACCCGGTCCGCCTCCGCGAGGCCGGGCTCGCAGCCGGGTCCGAAGAAGTAGGCGGTGCGGGCGTGGACGACGTCGGCCGAGCGGTCGGGCAGCGGGAGGGCCGCGGCGCTGCCGCCGAGGACGGACACCGTCGGGAGGTCCTCGCACCGGCGGCGCGCCCGTTCCACCAGCGGCGGGTGGGGCTCGACGCCGGTGACGCGCCGCGCCGTCGTCGCGAACCGCGGCAGGTGGTAGCCGTCGCCGCATCCGACGTCGACGAGGTCGACGCCGTCGAGGTCCACGACCTCCTCGAGGGCCTCCCAGAGCGCACCCGTCGCGTCCTGGGCGGCGTTCTCGGCCTCGTAGACGTCGGGCCAGCGCCAGATGTTCGGGCTCTCGGTGACCCCGGGGAGCGTCACGTCACGACGGGGACGAGCACGAACAGCAGCAGCCACGCGACCGGCGCGGAGGTGACCAGCGAGTCCAGCCGCTCCATGAGGCCGCCGTGGCCGGGGATCGTGTGGCCCATGTCCTTGATACCGAGGTCGCGCTTGACCAGGGACTCGACGAGGTCACCGATGACCGCGGTGCACACCAGCAGCGGGCCGAGGATCAGGCCGTACCACCAGGGGGCGTGGAGCAGCCACATCAGGGACAGCGCCGCCCCGGTGGAGCCGAGCACCATCGAGCCGGCGAGCCCCTCCCAGGACTTCTTGGGGCTGACCTTGGGCGCCATCGGGTGCTTGCCGAACAGCACGCCGGCCGCGTATCCACCGGTGTCCGAGCAGACCACGATGATCAGGAAGACGAGGACGCGCGCCCGCCCGTCGGGTGGCACGACGAGCATGGCGCCGAACGCCATGCAGAGCGGGATCCAGCAGAGCACGAGCATCGAGGCGCCGACGTCGCGGACGAAGCCGGCCGCGCCCAGCCGCATGCGCCACACGAAGCAGCCGAGGACCGTGACCAGCAGCGAGCCGAGGATGCCCTCGGTGCCGAACGGCCAGGACAGCCAGATCATCGCCTGGCCGCCGATGAGCACCGGCACGCGGGAGAGCCGGATGCCGGCCGCGCGGTTGAGCGCGCCGAAGACCTCCCAGGTCCCGACGGCGGCCGAGAGGGCGACGATGCCGATCCAGATCTGCCGGACGGTGAGCAGCGAGACGATGATGACCGCGCCCATGAGCAGGCCGACCCCGATGGCCAGCGGCAGGTTGCGGCCCGCGCGCGACCCGGAGCCGCTCGCCGACCCCGAGGCGTCCGTCGACCCGGAGCCGTCCGTCGACCCGGACCCGTTCGACGGAGCGGCCCCGCCGGACGACGGAGCAGCGTCCGACGGAGCGGGCCCCGCCACGTCCTCCGCCACCACGGACCTCCCGGATCGAGGACCCGGCGGCGCGAGCCCCGGGTCGGCCGCTCAGATGTCGAGCAGCTCGGTCTCCTTGGCCTTGACCATGTCGTCGATCTTCGCGACGTAGGTGGAGGTGGTGGCCTCGAGCTCCTTCTCGGCCCGGGACACCTCGTCCTCCCCCGCCTCGCCGTCCTTCGCGATGCGCTGCAGTTCGGTCATGGCGCCGCGGCGGACGCTGCGGATGGACACGCGGGCGTCCTCGCCCTTGCTCCGGGCGACCTTGACCATGTCCCGGCGCCGCTCCTCGGAGAGCTCCGGGAAGACGACGCGGATCAGCGTGCCGTCGTTCGACGGGTTCACACCGAGGTCGGAGTCGCGGATCGCGCGCTCCATGACGCCCAGCGAGCTCACGTCGTAGGGCTTGATCACCGCCATACGGGCCTCGGGCACGGCGACCGACGCGAGCTGCGGCAGCGGGGTGTACGAGCCGTAGTACTCCACGCTGATGCGGTTGAACATCGCGGGGCTCGCACGCCCGGTCCGGACGCCGGAGAGGTCCTCGCGCGCGACGCTGACGGCCTTCTCCATCTTCTCCTCGGCGTCGAGGAGGGTCTCGTCGATCACTGGGGTCTCCTCTCTCGGCGCACGGGGAGTGCTCAGTGCTGGACGGGCGTGTGGACCAGCGTGCCGATCCTCTCACCCCGCACCGCCCGCGCGATGTTCCCCTCGACGAGCAGGTTGAACACCATGATCGGCATCTGGTTGTCCATGCAGAGGCTGAACGCGGTGGCGTCGGCGACCTTGAGGCCCTTCTCCAGGACCTCGCGGTGGGTGATCTCCGTGTACATCGTCGCCGTGGGGTCGATCTTCGGGTCGGCGGTGAAGACGCCGTCCACGCCCTTGGCCAGCAGCACCATCTCGCACTCGATCTCGAGCGCGCGTTGGGCCGCGGTGGTGTCCGTGGAGAAGTAGGGCATCCCGACGCCGGCGCCGAAGATGACGACCCGGCCCTTCTCGAGGTGCCGGATCGCGCGGCGGGGGATGTACGCCTCGGCGACCTGGCCCATCGTGATGGCGGTCTGCACGCGAGTGTCGACGTGGTGCTCGCGCTCGAGGAAGTCCTGCAGGGCCAGGCAGTTCATGACCGTGCCGAGCATGCCCATGTAGTCGCTGCGCTGGCGCTGCATCCCGGCCTGGGAGAGCTCCTCGCCGCGGAAGAAGTTGCCGCCGCCGATCACGACCGCGATCTGCACCCCGGTCCGGACGACCTCGGCGATCTGCCGGGCGACCGTGCGGACCACGGTCGGGTCCACCCCGACACCGCCACCGCCGAACATCTCGCCGCCGAGCTTGAGCAGCACCCGGCGCCGGGGGCCCGGGACCCACTCGTCGGAGAGCTCGGTGACTGCGTCGACGATCTCCGTACCGGTCACTGCCGACGGCTCCCCTCGTCCGGTGCGCTGCTCTCCGGTGACCGCCGTCCGGGCCCGCGGTGCGACACCGCGGGCTCGGAGGGCGGGACGGATCAGGGCTGGCCGACCTCGAAGCGGGCGAAGGTGCGGAGCTCGACGCCCGCGTCCTTCAGCACCGCCCCGACCGACTTCTTGTCGACCGAGACCGAGTCCTGCTCGAGCAGCACGGTGTCCTTGTAGTAGCCGTTGAGCCGACCCTCGACGATGCGGTCGATGATCTTCTCCGGCTTGCCCTCCTCGCGCGCGGTGGCCTCGGCGACCCGTCGCTCGCTCTCGATGACGTCGGCCGGCACCTCCTCGCGCGTGGTGTACAGCGGGCGCGCGGCCGCGACCTGCATCGCGGCGCCGCGGGCGGCGTCGTCGTCGCCGCCCTGGTAGGCCACGACCACGCCGATCGCCGGCGGCAGGTCGGACGAGCGGCGGTGCAGGTACGTCGCGGTCGGACCCTCGAGGGTCACGACGCGGCGCAGCTCCAGCTTCTCGCCGATGCGGGCGGAGAGCGCCGCGACGGCGTCCTCCACGGTGCCGTCGCCGAGCTTCGCGGCCTTGAGGGCCTCGAGGTCGCCCGTCTTCTCCGCGATCGCCACGCCGAGGATGTCCTCGGCCAGCTGGACGAAGTCGGGGTTCTTGGCGACGAAGTCGGTCTCGGAGTTGAGCTCGATCATGGAGCCGGCGCGCGCGGCGACGACGCCGTTGGCCGTGGTGCGGCCGGCGCGCTTGCCGACGTCCTTGGCGCCCTTGATCCGCAGCGCCTCGATGGCCTTGTCGAAGTCGCCCTCGTTCTCCTCGAGCGCCTTCTTGCAGTCCATCATCCCGGAGCCGGTGGCTTCGCGGAGCTTCTTCACGTCGGCGGCGGTGTAGTTCGCCATCGTGGGTCCGTTCCCCTCGTGGGTCTTCGTGGTGGGGCTGGTCTGGGCCGGGAGCCCCGCTGCACCCGACGGCGGCCTCCCGGAGGAGGCCGCCGTCGCGGTGTCAGCGGCTCGCCTGGCCGTTCTGCGGGGTGCCCGCGGCCGGGGCGGCGTCGATCGCGTTGTCGTCCGCGCCGCCCGGGGCCTCGGCGACCCCCTCGGTGCGCTCCGGCCGGTCCTCGCCGCCGGGGCTGCGGTTCTGCGACCCCTGCGTCGACACGTGCGCGTCGGTGTGGGTCTCGGCCTCGGGGCTCGCGACCGGCGCGTCCCCCGGGGCGTCCGTGGCGGCGTTCGACGGCAGGCTCTCCGGCGCCGAGGCACCGTCGCCACCGACGGCGGCGAACTCGCGCTCGACCGCCGCGTCGGCCGCCGGCTCCTCCTCGGTCCCGCTCTGGCGCTGGCTGCGGGTCTGGAGCCCGTCGGCGCATGCCTGGGCGACGACCTTGGTCAGCAGGGCGGCGGAGCGGATCGCGTCGTCGTTGCCCGGGATCGGGTAGTCGACCTCGTCCGGGTCGCAGTTCGTGTCGAGGATCGCGACGACCGGGATGTTCAGCTTGCGCGCCTCGCCGACGGCGATGTGCTCCTTCTTGGTGTCCACGATCCAGACCGCGCTCGGGACGCGGGCCATGTCGCGGATACCGCCGAGGGTCTTCTCGAGCTTCTCGTGCTCCCGGGAGAGCATGAGGATCTCCTTCTTGGTGCGACCCTCGAAGCCGCCGGACTGCTCCATCGCCTCGAGCTCCTTGAGGCGCTGCAGCCGCTTGTGCACGGTCTGGAAGTTCGTGAGCATGCCGCCC
>NZ_JBVPVA010000773.1:0-7823 GCF_055612215.1 Actinomycetospora sp.
GTGTGCAGCAGCGCGGGGAGCTGGGGGACCACCGGCACGACGAGGGTCATGCACAGCGACGCGACCAGACCGACGGAGGAGAGCACCGCGACGACGAGCGCGGGGCGGGCCGGCCCGTCCTGGTCGACCGTCCGCGTCGCCGAACCTCCGTGCCGTCCGTTCCGTGTACTCAACAACTCGGACGTCACCGTAGGGCGCGCGCTCACCACGAGGAGGAGAACGTCCCCTCCCTCACAGTTTCTTCCGCCCGACCCGGCTGAGCGGGGTGGGGCTAGTGGGTCGCGAGGACGACGGCGACGAGGCCGACCACGTTCGTTCCCAGGTGGATGCCGATCGAGGCGAAGATGCTGCCCGTGCGGCGCCGCACGGCCGACATGACCACGCCGCCGACGGCCGTGACCACCAGGACCGCGAGCACGCCGAGCACCGGGATGCCGCCCGCGGGCGCCGCTACCGCCCCGGCGAGGTGCCACACCGCGAACGCCGAGGCCACCGCGAGCACGACGCCCTGCCCGGCCCACCGGCGCCCGGCCCAGGCACGCTCGGTCAGACCGTGCAGGACCCCGCGGAACGCCAGCTCCTCGCAGAGCACGGTCCCGACCGGGATCAGCAGCAGCGCCCGCAGCACCACCGCCGACGTCGGGCTCCCCGCGACACCCGGGTTCTCCAGCAGCGGCCGCGTCGCCGGCAGCAGGAACGCGACCGCGTACCCGAGCGCGACGATCCCCACCGCCGCGCCGCCCCACCGCAGCCCGGAGCGCCACGTCGTCGGACACAGCCCGAGATCGCGCCAGGACAGGCCGCCGGCGCGGGCGGCGAGGACGAGCACGAGCACCCCGACGACGTTGGCGATCATCCGGACGACCGGGTCGGCGGGCAGGGCCGGGACGAGCAGGTTGTTCCAGGCGACCAGCCCCACGGCGACCACGGCCACGACGGCCGACAGCACGACCGCCGCGGGCAGCCGGCGGGGACCGGCTCCCGTGCCGGGGGCGCGCGGCCCGGACACGACGGGGACGGCGGTCGGAGCGGTCATGTCACCTCGGGGTCGGCGCCAGGGCCCTCCACAGTGCCAGGACGCCCCGTGTGCGACCCGTGAGGGGCCGTGATCCGCCACCTCCGCCGGTGACCGCGCTCACCCCGGGAGGGCGAGGACCCGACGCGCGCGCTCGGTGTCCGTCGGGGTCCATCCCGGCGGCGGGGCGACGGCGGCCCAGCCGTCGAGGAGCTCGCCCTGGTAGACGTGCCCGTGGCCGGGCGGCACGCCCACCGCGTCGGTGAGGTCGACCGTCACCTGCCAGAAGGTCACGACGGGGTACCAGCTCGTCGCGCCGAGGACGTCCCCGCCGCGGGGCTCCACCAGCCAGTCGGGGCGGCTCCACAGCAGGTCGGGCGACCACCACACCACGGGGTCCGACGGGTGCTGCAGGTAGAGCACGTGCGGGGCGATCCAGGGCGTGGCCGGGGTCCGGGCGACGGTGCGGGCGTTCGGGCCGCCGGCGAAGCGCACGACGAGCCCGTCGGAGTAGGTGGGGCGGACCTCGGGCGTGCCGGGGTCGCGGCGGTCCACGATCTGCGACCACAGCCGGTTCGAGTTCGGCGGCCCGACCCAGAGCACGCCGTCCGCGCTCGCGCGCACGTCGGCGAGCGAGCTGAACGCCGCCTCCGAGCCCTGCGAGCCGAGGCTCTCACCGAACACGATCATCTTCGGACGGGCCTGCCCGGGCGGGATCGCCTGGATGCGGGCGTGCACGGCGTCGATGAGCGACCGGCCGGCCTCCTCCGCGCGCGGGCCGTCGACGAGGAACGACAGCCAGCTGGGCAGGTAGGAGTACTGGGTGGCGACGATCGCCGAGTTCCCGCCCCAGATCGCCTCGAGGGAGTCGGCGACCGGGTCGTCCACCCAGCCGGTGCCCGTCGTCGTCACCACCGCGATCACCCCGCGGGAGAACGCGCCCTCCCGGTCGAGCTCGGCGACGGCGAGGTCGGCCCGCGCCTGCGCGTCGGGCGCGGACTCGAGCCCGACGTAGGCGCGCACCGGGTCCAGGGCCGGCCTCCCGGAGGCGGCGGCGAGCGTCGCGGCGTCCCGGCCGACGGCGACGAACCGACGTCCCTCCTTGCCGAGCGTCGCCCAGGGGACCAGCGAGCGCGGCGAGCCGGATCGGGTGGGCGCCGTGGGCTGCTCGACGCCGGGGTAGGTCTCCTCGTTGACCCCGCCGAACGCCCGGTCCGCGAGGGTCAGGCTGCCCTGCAGCACGACGTTGTCGGTGACCGCGGTGATGACGACGGCGAGCACGACGACCGCGACCGCGGCGGAGATGCGCCGCGAGAGGTGCGCGTACCGGCGCAGGCCGCGGACCAGCACGTGGTCGGCGTGCCGGATCATCCGCACCACCGCCACGGGCACCGCGGCCACGACGAACGCGGTCGGCGCCGCGCGCAGGTAGCCGAGGTAACCCGGTGGCTCCATCCCGACGAGCCCGCTGAGCCGTCGCTGCCACATCGCGCCCACCAGCAGCATCACGAGCACGACGACCGCCGCGGCGACGAGCAGGATCGTCCACGCGACCTGGCGGACGCCGCGCGGGGTGAGGGCCCGGACCTGGGCGATGACGCGCAGTCCGCGGCGGGTCCGGCGCAGTAGGAACCACACCAGGGAGCCGACCCCGTAGCCCACCGCCGCCGAGAGGCCGCTCGCCAGCCCCTGCACGAACCACGTCCGCGGGATGAGGGAGGGCGTCATCGCCAGCGTCCCGGCGGTGACCGCGAGCGAGAGGCCGAGCGCGTCCACCCGCAACCACCGCAGACCGGGCCGGTCCAGGGGTCCGGGTCCGCGGTGGACCACGTGCGCCGCGGGCGGGCGGGGCCGAGGGCCGTGCACCGGGTCCCCGTGCGGCTCCGGCTCGTCGAGGGTCGCGGTGTACGCGCCGGGCGCGTCCGACGAGGCCGGGGTGCCGTCCCGCTCGACCCCGGCGCCCGACACGTCCCCGATTCTGGACCACGCCCGTCCGGGCGAGCGACGGGGTCGCTGCGGGCTGCGCCACACGGCGGTGTCCGGTGGTCCGGTCGCCGAAGCTCGCGGTGCCGGCCGGGTGTTGCGCGCTGTGGCGCTCCGCCTCGCGATGCGCAACCCACGGAGACGGATCGGGACGCGATGTCGAGAATCGTGACTCGGGGGGCGGCCGGGTGGGAGCGGGAGGTCGTTACACTTTCCGCATGTCGAGGGCCGACGGGGAGCAGGGCGAACGCTCTGCCGTCCAGTCCGTCGACCGCGCCGTGACGATCTTGGAGATCCTCGCCGCACGCGGCGAGGCCGGGATCACGGAGATCGCCGAGGAGCTCGGCGTCCACAAGTCGACGGCCTCCCGCCTGGTCTCGGCCCTGCAGCGGCGGGGGCTCCTCGAGCAGCTCGGGGACCGCGGGAAGTACGCCCTGAGCTTCGGCATCGTCCGGCTCGCGGCGGCCACGACCGGGCGGATGGACCTCGCCCGGCTGGGGCAGCCGACCTGCCAGGCGCTCGCGGAGGTCATCGGCGAGACCGTCAACCTCGCGGTGTCGGACGGCGAGGCGGCCATCAACGTCGCCCAGGAGTTCGGTACGTCCTCGGTGAGCTCGCAGAACTGGGTGGGGCGCCGGACCCCGCTGCACGCCACCTCGGCCGGCAAGGTCCTGCTCGCGCACATGGACGAGACCGAGCGACGGGCGCTCCTGCGTCGCCGGCTGGTCCGCTACACCGAGGCCACCCTCACCGAGCCGGCCGCCCTGCGCGCGGAGCTCGCGCGGGTGGTCGACGAGGGCTACGCGCGCTCCTTCGACGAGCTCGAGGTCGGGATGCACGCCGTGGCGGTCCCGGTGTGGGCGCACGACGGCAACGTCGTCGCGGCGCTCTCCGCCTCCGGGCCGTCGTACCGGCTCCCACGCCGCCGCGCGCGGGCCGTCGTCGCGGACATGCGGGAGGCGGCCCGCGAGCTGTCGGCCAAGCTCGGGTGGGTGGAGCCGGCCGGCGGCAGCCCACTGCGCTGATCGGACCAGCCGCTCGGCAGTCGGCCGCGGTGATCGGCGCATTTCGTGCCCTCGGCGCCGACCGTCGGCGTCACCCACTCCCTCGCGCTCTTGACAGCGCTCGGGTCGGCCACCCACGGTGTTGCAGAGAGTAGAACAAGTTGCGCCATGTGCAACAGTGCGCAGGCGACCGGCCCGAGTGGGAGACCGCCCATGGGACCTCGCGTCGTCATCGTCGGGGCCGGCATCGTCGGCTGCGCGCTCGCCGACGAGCTCACCGCCCGCGGATGGACCCGCGTCACCGTGCTCGACCAGGGCGAACCGGGTCGCACCGGCGGGTCGACCTCGCACGCGTCCGGCCTCGTGTTCCAGGCGAGCGGTGACCGGTCGCTGACCCGCTTCGCTCGTGCGACGGTCGCCAAGTACGGCGCGCTGCGCGTCGAGGGCCGGGCGTGCTTCCGGCCCGTCGGCGGGCTCGAGGTCGCGGCCACCCGCGAGCGCCTGGCCGACCTGCACCGCCGCCACGGCTGGGCCACGGCGGCCGGCATCGAGAGCCACCTCCTCGACCCCGCCGAGTGCGCCGCCCTCCACCCGCTGCTCGACCGCGAGGTCGTCCTCGGCGGCCTGCACGTCCCCTCCGACGGCGTGGCCGTCCCCCTCCTCGCGGCGCAGGCCCAGGCCCGGGCGGCCACCGGACGGGGTGCGGAGTTCCGCCACGGAGTGCGGGTCACCGGGATCGACGTGCGGGGCGGGCGGGTCCGCGGGGTCGAGACCGACCAGGGTCCGGTCCGGGCGGAGGTCGTCGTCTCCGCCGCCGGGATGTGGGGCCCGCTGGTCGGCGCGATGGCCGGGGTGACGGTGCCGCTCGCCCCGATGGCGCACCAGTACGCCTGGACCACCCCGTTGCGCGAGCTCGACGTGCTCCAGAAGCTGCGGGGGCTCGTCGATCCCGGCGGGGCGACCTTCCCGGTGCTGCGTCACCCCGACGCCGACCTGCAGGTCCGCGAGCACGGGGACCGGCTCGGCGTCGGCGCCTCCGGCCACCGCGCGATGCCGGCCGACCCGGCCGGCCTCGACCGCCCGGGACCCGACCGGGGCGCGATCCCCAGCGAGCGCACCTTCACCGACCTCGACTTCGAACCCAGCTGGAACGCCGCCCAGGCGCTGCTGCCCGCCCTCGCCGACGCGAAGGTGGAGCGGGGCATCAACGGGCTCTTCCCGTTCACCCCCGACGGGATGCCGCTGCTCGGGGAGACCACCGTGCCCGGCTTCTGGCTGGCCGAGGCCGTCTGGATCACCCACTCCGCGGGCATCGCGGCGGCCCTCGCGAGCTGGATGGTCGACGGCGTGCCGGCGCTGCCGGAGCCGGGCGCGGGCCCGCACGACGCGCCCGCTCCCGTCGACGTGTCCGCCTCCCACCACGACCGGTTCGACCCGGCCCTGCTGGCCCCGGCCACCGTGCGCAGCCGTGCCTGCCACGCCTTCGACGAGATCGACGACATCGCGCACCCGCAGCGACTGTCGCCCACCGCGCGTCCCCTGCGCGCCGGCCCGTTCGAGGCGCGGCACCGGGAGCTCGGGGCGATGGTGGCCGAGCTGGACGGGTGGGCGGTCCCGGCGTGGTTCGGCGACAACGCCGACCTCCCCGAGGTGTGCGAGGTGCGCCCGCGGCGCGCCTGGGCGGGGCGGCACTGGTCCCCGATCGCCGGGGCCGAGGCGCTGGTGGTGCGCCGTGCGGTCGCCCTGGTCGACCTGACCAGCCGCCACCGTCTCGAGGTGACCGGCCCGAACGCGCTGGGCCTGCTCCAACAGCTGACCACCGTGGACCTCGACCGCCCGATCGGAACCCGTGCCCGCGCGCTCGCCCTCGACCGCGCGGGGCGCATCCGCGCCGACCTCGACGTCGCCCGCCTGGCTCGCGACCGGTTCGCGGTCGGCGTCGGGACCCGGCTCGAGGCCCGGTGGCTCGCCGAGCACGTCCTGGGCGACGTCGAGGTCCGCGACGACACCGCCGGGACGTGTGCGCTGGGCGTGTGGGGCCCGGCCGCCGGAGTGCTGCTCTCCCGCCTGACCGACCCCTCCGGGCGCGCCCGGACCACCGACGCGGCCGAGACCCACGTCGGACCGGTGCCGGTGCTCGCCCTGCGCGGTACGCCGGTGGGCGTCGACGGCTTCGAACTGCGCACCCGCGCCGACCTCGGGGCGGCCCTCTGGGACGTCCTCTGGGACGCGGGGGCGACCCTCGGGATCGTCGCCGCCGGGGCCCGGGCGGTGACGAGCCTGCTCGTCGAGGCCGGGCACCGGACCGTCGGCACCGGGCTGGACGCCGAGCTCACCCCCGCCGAGGCGGGCCTGGACCACCTCGTCGACCCCGGCAAGGGCCTCTTCCTCGGACGAGAGGGCGCTCTCGCCCCGCCCGGGCGTCGCCTGATCGCCCTCGCGCTCGACGAGCCCGGTGAGGTCGTCCTCGGCGAGGAGCCCGTCCTGGCGGGCGACTCGTGCGTCGGCCAGGTCGTCGCCGCCGAGGTCGCCCACAGCGAGGACGTCTCGCTCGCGCTGGCCGTGGTGCCGCCGGACCTCGCGCACGAGGGCACCGAGCTGGCGGTGGAGTACTTCGACCGCCGGCTGGGCGCGCGGGTGGTGGAGCGCACCGTGCGGTGACGCGCCCGGAGCCGCCCTGCGCCCGGTCATGCCGGTGCCGGTCGGGGTGGGAGGCGGCGCCGGACCAGGAAGAACCCGACCGCGGCCACCACGGCGATCCCCAGCGCCACGACCAGGTCGACCGCGCTCTGCTCCACGAGGGCGAGCACGGCCCCGACGATCGCGACGAGCGGGGGGAGGGGCCAGAGCGGCATCCGGAAGCTCGCCCGCCCCCGGTCCCGTACCCGGCTCACCAGCGCCGAGGTGGCCACGAGCAGGTAGATGACCACGATGACCACGCTGGTCGCGGTGATCAGCTCGTCGAGCCCGGCGGCCAGGCAGAGGACCCCGTTGCCCACGAACAGCACGACGATCGCCCCGACCGGCACCCGCGACCGCGTCGACACGCGGGACAGGAAGCGGCCGACCGGGCCGGGCAGCATCCCGTCGCGGGCGGCCGCGTAGTAGACGCGGGCGTAACCGAGGTTCGCGGCGAGCCCGGTGTCGACCATCGCGATCACGACGCCGACCAGGAGCACCGTCGTCCCGACCGGACCCATGACGTCCCGCGCCAGCGCCGCCAGCGGCGAGTCCGCGGCCGCGGTGGCCCCGACGTCACCCACCGCCCCGGTCGCCGCGACCACGGCCAGGACCTCGAGCACGACCGCCAGCCCCGCGGAGAGCAGCACCGCCCGGGGCAGCGCGCGCCGCTGGACCGGCGGGGTCTCCTCCGCGAAGTAGAGCGGCCAGTCGTAGCCGTTGAAGGCGAACAGCGCCAGCGCGATCGCGGGCAGCAGCGCCGAGAACGCCACGCCTCCCGTCCGGCCGTGCCCCGCGGCGACCACGGGGTGGGTCACGTAGCCCAGCCCGTGCTCGAGCGAGAGCAGGCACGCGACGATGAACGCGATGATCACGACGAGCTCGACCACGAGCATCGCCGTGGCCACCCAGCTCGAGCTGCCCAGGCGCTCGAGCGAGAGGAACGTGACGAGGGCCATCATGACAACGGCGGTCCAGTCGACCGGGAGCGCGTCGATCAGCTCGTGCAGGTAGGTCGCGGAGGCGACGAGGATCGCGGCGGTGGACATGACGCCGAGGCCCAGGAAGAGCAGCAGGGCGACGAAGCCCAGGGCGTCGCCGAGCACCGCGCGCACGATGGTGTAGGCGCCACCGGCGCCGGG
>NZ_JBVPVA010000801.1:0-1232 GCF_055612215.1 Actinomycetospora sp.
CGCCCGCGGGATCGCGACGATCGCGGTGGAGCTGCACGAGTCGCACGTCGCGCGGGCGGGGTACGAGCGCCCGCTGTGACCGTCCACGCCGTGCTCCCCGGGGACGTCGACACCGTCCCCAGCGGCGGGAACGTCTACGACCGGCGGGTGCTCGACGGACTCGGGACGCTCGGCGTCACGGTCGTCGCCCACCGGTTGCCGGGACCGTGGCCGGACGGCGAGGCGGCCGCGGTGGGACGGGTGCTGGCGGAGGTTCCCGACGGCGGCCCGGTGCTGCTGGACGGCCTCGTCGCGTGCGGGGAGCCGACGGCGCCCGCCGAGCACGCCGACCGGCTCCGGCTCGTCGTGCTGGTGCACGCCCCGCTGGCCGACGAGGTCGGGCTCCTCCCCGCGGCCGCGCGGGACCGGGACGACCGCGAGCGCGCGGCGCTGCGGTGCGCGGCGGCGGTGGTAACGACGAGCCGGTGGACCGCCGACCGGATCGTCGACCGGCACGGGCTCGACCCGGCGCGGGTGGTCGTCGCGACCCCCGGGGTCGACCCGGCGCAGGTGTCCCCCGGCTCGGCGGTCACCGGGGGCCCGCCGCGGCTGCTCTGTCTCGGTGCGCTCACCCCGACCAAGGGCCAGGACGTGCTCGTCGAGGCCCTGGCGCGCGTCGCGGACCGACCGTGGACGGCCACGCTGGCGGGCCCGACGGGGCGCGACCCGGGCTTCGTCGTCGGGCTGCGGGCGGCGATCGCGCGCCACGGGCTCGCCGGGCGGGTGACGGTGCCCGGGCCGCTCACCGGCCGCGCGCTCGACGCGACGTGGGCGGCGGCCGACCTGCTCGTGCTGCCCTCGCGGGCGGAGACCTTCGGGATGGTCGTGGCCGAGGCGCTGGCGCGCGGGGTGCCGGTGGTGGCGGCCCGCGTCGGCGGGGTCGGCGAGGCGATGGGCCCGCAGGGTCCGATCCCCGGGACCTGGGTGCCGCCTGAGAACGTTCCCGCGCTCGCCGCAGCCCTGTGGCGCTGGTTGGGGGACCCGGTGCTGCGTTCCGGGTGGAGGCTCTCAGCGCTGGCGCGGCGGAGCACGCTGGAGCCGTGGTCCTCCCCCTCCGTCCGGATCGCCCGGGTGCTCGACGCCCCTGGGCGGCAGCGCTGAGCGAGCCTGGCTCGCCGGTCTGCACCCCGGACTGGCTGGCGCTCCGCGAGCCCGCCGACCACGCCGCCCGGTCCGCGGATCTCGCCGCCGGC
>NZ_JBVPVA010000829.1:0-2559 GCF_055612215.1 Actinomycetospora sp.
GGTCTCGTTCACCTGGAACATCAAGACCGTCGAGGGCACCGACCAGGTCGCCGACATGCTGCGCACCGTCCTCGACCGGGTCGACCCGATCAACTTCGCCGTGACGGGCGAGCCGACGAGCACCGACGGGGTCGACGAGGCCTGGTTGACCTTCGAGACCGCGGTCGGCCGCGGCACCGGGCACGTCCGCCTCCGCGACGGCAAGGCGTGGACGCTGCTGACCACGCTCGACGAGCTCAAGGGCCACGAGGAGGGCCTGCGGGACCGCCGGCCCCTCGGCACCGAGCACGGCGCGAACCCCGACCGCGAGACCTGGATGGAGGCCCGCGAGCGCGAGGCCGAGGAGCTCGGGTACTCGCGCCAGCCGGAGGTCGTGGTCGTCGGCGGCGGCCAGGGCGGGATCGCGCTCGGGGCTCGGCTGCGCCAGCTCGGCGTCGAGACCATCGTCATCGAGCGCAACGAGCGCCCCGGCGACTCGTGGCGCAAGCGCTACAAGAGCCTCGCCCTGCACGACCCGGTCTGGTACGACCACCTGCCCTACATGCCCTTCCCGGACAACTGGCCGGTGTTCGCGCCGAAGGACAAGATCGGCGACTGGCTCGAGATGTACACGCGGGTCATGGAGATCAACTACTGGGGCTCGACGACCGCGGAGTCCGCGGAGTTCGACGAGGCCGAGGGTCGCTGGACCCTCAAGGTGCAGCGCGACCGCGGCAACGGGCCCGAGGAGGTCGTGCTCCGACCGCGGCAGCTCGTGTTCGCGATGGGCGTCTCCGGCAAGCCGAACAAGCCCGAGTTCCCGGGGATGGACCGCTTCCGCGGCGAGATCCAGCACTCCTCGGAGCACCCCGGCCCGGCCGGGTACGAGGGCAGGAAGGTCGTCGTCGTCGGCTCGAACAACTCCGCGTTCGACATCAGCGGGGCGGCCTGGGAGGCCGGCGCCGACGTGACGATGGTGCAGCGCTCCTCCACGCACATCATCACGTCGAACACCCTCATGGAGCTCGCCCTGGCGGGGCTGTACTCCGAGGAGGCGGTGCGCAGCGGCGTCGACACCCGGACCGCCGACCTGACGTTCGCGTCGCTGCCCTACCGGATCATGGCCGACTTCCAGAAGCCGGCGTACGACGAGGCCAAGCGCCGGGACGCCGACTTCTACCAGCGGTTGAGCGACGCCGGGTTCGAGCTCGACTTCGGCGACGACGACTCCGGCCTGTTCATGAAGTACCTGCGACGCGGCTCGGGCTACTACATCGACGTCGGCGCGGCGGACCTCGTCGCCGACGGCAAGGTGAAGCTGGTCAAGGGGCAGGTCAAGGAGTTCACCGAGACCGGCGTGGTCCTCGACGACGGCACCGAGCTCGAGGCCGACCTCGTCGTGCTGGCCACCGGGTACCGCTCGATGAACACCGGGGTCGCCGACATCATCGGGCCGGAGATGGCGGAGCGGGTCGGCAAGGTGTGGGGCCTCGGCTCGGACACCACCAAGGACCCGGGCCCGTGGGAGGGCGAGCAGCGCAACATGTGGAAGCCGACCCAGCAGGCCAACCTGTGGTTCCACGGCGGCAACCTGCACCAGAGCCGGCACTACTCGCTCTACCTCGCGCTGCAGCTCAAGGCGCGCCAGGAGGGGATCGACACCCCGGTGTACGGCCTGCAGCCGTCGCACCACGCGGAGTAGGGCGCCGGCTCGCCGAGCGAACGGCACTGTCGCTGCCTCTGCGAGCGAAAGTGCCGTTCGCTCGTTTCCGGGGTCCCGACGACGGGTGCGGGGCGCCGGCCGGCGGGGTAGGCAGGGGCCATGGAGTACACGAAGCTCGGCTCGACCGGCCTGGACGTCTCCCGCATCTGCCTGGGCACCATGAGCTACGGCGAGCCCAACGACCGCTGGCCCTGGGCGCTGCCGTCCGACGACGCCAAGCCCTTCTTCTCCGCCGCGCTCGAGGCGGGGATCAACTTCTTCGACACCGCCGACGTCTACTCGCAGGGCACGTCCGAGGAGATCACCGGGCGCTGGCTGAACGAGATGGCCGACCGCGACGAGATCGTCGTCGCCACCAAGGTCTTCAACCGCATGCGGTCCGGCCCGAACGGTGCCGGGCTCTCCCGCAAGGCGATCATGACGGGGATCGACCACTCGCTGCGGCGCCTCGGCATGGACTACGTCGACCTCTACCAGATCCACCGCTTCGACCCGGACACGCCGCTCGAGGAGACGCTCGAGGCGCTGCACGACGTCGTGAAGTCCGGCAAGGCGCGCTACATCGGGGCGTCGTCGATGTTCGCCTGGCAGTTCGCGAAGTCGCTGCACCTGCAGGACGCGAACGGCTGGGCCCGGTTCGTGACGATGCAGGACCACTACAACCTGCTCTACCGCGAGGAGGAGCGGGAGATGCTGCCGCTCTGCGCCGACGAGGGCGTCGGGTCGATCCCGTGGAGCCCGCTCGCCCGCGGCAAGCTCACCCGCGACTGGGACGAGACGACGACCCGCGGCGACACCGACGAGTTCGGCAAGACGCTCTACCAGGACTCCGACCGCCACATCGTGGAGAAGGTCGC
>NZ_JBVPVA010000850.1:0-5647 GCF_055612215.1 Actinomycetospora sp.
CCGCGGTGGTGGTCACGGGCCCACCCTGCCCGGTCGCGCGCCCCGGTGGCCCGGTGAGGGGTCCCCGGGCCCGGACACACCGACGGCCCCCGATCGCGGTGATCGGGGGCCGTCGGCGGGTCGGGTCAGAGCGAGAGCAGCCGGTCGAAGAACTCGCGGTAGCGGCGCAGCGCCTGGCGCAGCTCCTCGGTCCCGGGCTCGGTGTTGCCGCTCCACTCCGCCTCGAGCTCGGAGCGCTGGTCGCGGAACACGCGGCTGACCTCGTCGAGCACCTCACCGACCAGCTGGTCGGCCTCGGTCACGGCCTGGCGGGGCTCGTCGACGAAGGCCGCCTGGACCTCCTGCCAGCGCCCACGCAGCCGCTCGGAGGCCGACGGCTCGAGGACGCTGACGCCGTCGGACCCCGGCGCGTCGTGGTCGTGCTGGCCGGGCTGGTCGCCGTGCTGCCGGGTGTAGCGGCCCGGGCCGTCGTCCTGCCGGCCCGCGTCGCCGCCGCCGAGGCCCCCGCTGTCGTGGCGCCCGGCGTCGTCACGCCGGACCTCGTCGCGCAGGCCCTCGTCGTGCCGTCCCTCGCCCGTCGCCCCGGATGTGGTCTCCGTGCTCACCGTCGACTCCCGTCGTGGTCGTGTGCCCCGTCGGCCGGCGGACCGCCGGCCTCCCGCTCCTGACGTGCCTGCCCGGCACGCTCCCCCTCGGCCCCGCGGGGCTCGTCGCGCCGGCCCTCGACGGGCCGTCCCTCGTCGCGATGGCGACCGTCGTCCTCGCGGTGCCGACCGTCCCCGGACCCACCGCCGTCGTGGCCGTCCCCGCCCTCGTCGAGCAGGGCGTCGACGAGGCTGCGGTAGGACGTCACCGCGCCGCGCAGGTCCTCGGTCTCGGCGGACCCGTTGCGGTACGCGTCCCGCACCCGCCGGGCCTCCCGGTAGTTCTCCACCACCCGCGGGTGCTCGACCGAGATGTCGTCCACCCGCTGGTCGAAGTCGTCGACGGGGTAGCCGCGCTCGCGCATGATCGTCGTGACGAGCGAGTCGGCCTTGTCGACCGAGCCGCCCGGGTCGTCGACGAACTCCCCCTGGATCTGCTTCCAGTCACCGCGGAAGCGCTCACGGGTCTGGGGGTCGAGCGATCGGAGGTCGAGTTGCTGGTGGCGCTTGCGGCGCTCGGCCAGCTCCGCCTCGGCCTCGTTCTTGGACCCCGACCGGTCGAGCACGCGGTCGTACTCGGGTCCGAACGACTCCTGCAGCTGTTCGGAGCGTTTGCGTCGCGCGAGCACGAGTCCGCCGCCGGCCAGCAACAGCACGACGACCACCACGATGACGACGATGAGCACGGTCACGACAGCCCCTCCGTCGGGCACTGATTCATGACCGAGAGCGTCGTCCGGCGTACGGCCCGCAGCAATCACCCGGGCGAAGGTATGTGTGCTGCGACACACGGGCGATGAAGATCACCGCAAACCCCGGCGCCGCCGGAACATCGGGAAATAATGGCGAATGCCGGTACGCCCGGCTCCCGTAAACCAGGGTACGTGGACCGGACCGCCCGCGCACCGTGCTGTTCGGCTCAGCCCTGCTCGGACCGCAGGATCGCCGCCGCCTCGGCCATCGCGGCCATCTTCCCCTCGGCCGACCCGCGCGGGAGGTACTTCATCCCGCAGTCGGTGGCGATGACGATCTGCTCGGGAGGCAGGCGGTCGTAGGCCCGGCGGACGCGGCCCGCGACCGTCTCCGCGCTCTCGACCTCGGGGTCCGAGAGGTCGATGACGCCGAGGATGATCGTCTTGTCGGTGAGGTCGGAGAGCACCCCGAGGTCCAGGCCCGACTGCGCGGTCTCGATCGAGATCTGGTCGACGGGGCAGCCGGCGAGCTCGGGCAGGAACGAGTAGCCCTCGGGGCGCTCGTGGATGATCGCCGCGTAGCCGAAGCAGATGTGCACCGCGGTGGTGCCGGTGACGCCGTCGAGCGCGGCGTTCAGCGCGGCCAGGCCGTACTGGCGGGCCGCGTCCGGGCGGGCCTGCATGTAGGGCTCGTCGATCTGCACGATGTCCGCGCCGGCGGCGTGCAGGTCCTTGACCTCGGCGTTGACCGCGGCCGCGTAGTCCATCGCGGCGGCCTCGGCGTCGGGGTAGTGGTCGTTCTGGGCCTGCTGGGACATCGTGAACGGCCCGGGCACCGTCATCTTGACGACGTGATCGGTGTTCGCGCGCAGGAACTCGAGGTCGCGGACCTGGATCGGCTTCGGGCGGCGGATCGGGCCGGAGATGCGCGGGACCGGGTTCGGGTGCCCGGAGCGGTCGAGCGCCGTGCCGGGGTTGTCGACGTCGACGCCCTCCAGCGCGGTTGCGAAGTGGTTCGAGTAGCTCTCGCGGCGCATCTCGCCGTCGGTGAGGATGTCGAGCCCCGCACGCTCCTGGGCGCGGATCGCGAGCTGCGTCGCGTCGTCCTGGGCCTGCTCGAGCAGCTCGGGGTCGACCCGCCACAGCTCCTTCGCCCGGACCCGCGGCGGGAAGCGGCCGGCGAGCTTGGCGCGGTCGATGAGCCAGTCGGGCTGGGCGTAGCTCCCGACGAGGGAGGTGGGCAGCAGCATGGGGGCCTCCGCTACGTCGCGATGTCGGGGTAGGGCAGCGTCACGCCGTCCAGGGCGCGGGCGTAGGCGAGCTGGTACTCCATCGGGCCGTGGTCGCGCTCGAACAGCGCGATGAACAACGTCAGCGTCAGGAACGGGTGCGCACCCATCGAGAACAGCGCGACGTGGTCGTGGGTCGACAACGCCTCCCGCTCGGCCGGTTCGAACTCGAGCCAGGTGGAGCGCTCGTCGGAATGGCAGTTGAGAACCGCGTTCGCGTAGTCCCGTTCCCAGTCGGCGACACAGCCGACGGGGTCGGTGCGGTAGCGCTCGACGAGCTCGGGATCGCGGTCGACGGTGTAGAGGAACTTGTTCAGCAGGTACTTGCTCATCCCGTGGGCGCTCCCTTCGGGTACCAGGTGAAGTAGGCCTCCATCGTGTGGAAGAGGTCGAGGGAGTCGACGTGGTCGGCCTTCTTCCCCTCCCCCGCGACGCCCATCATCAACATGAAGTCCATGAAGCCGTGGGTGGCGTTGCCCGGCGCGTGGAGGCTGTCGAGGGTCACCTCGGACAGGCAGCCCTCGATGTCCCCGGAGGCGATCCAGTCGACGGCGCGGCGGTCGAACTCGGGGTCCGGGCCGGTGGGCCCGAACTGCCGCGGCCCGCCCAGCTCCAGCGACAGGTGGCCGGTGCCGATCACGGCGACCCGCTGGTCGGACGGCCAGGACTCCACGAGCTCGCGGATCGTGCGCCCGAGCTGCACGAACCGCTTCGGCTGCGGCAGTGGCGGCGCGAAGATGTTGGTGTAGATCGGGACGATCGGGAGGTCGGCCTCGGGGCGCAGCGTGATGATCGGGCACGTGATCGAGTGGTCGATCCGCAGTTCGTTGGAGAACGCGAGGTCGAACCCCGCGTCGAGCCCCTCGCGCAGGATGTAGGCGGAGAGGTCCTCCTGACCCCGCAGACGCATGCGGGGCAGGCCGAACTCGCGCTGTTCGTTGTACCAGTTGGCGTCGTAGACCGGCGCCTTCCCGACCAGGAACTGCGGCATGTTGTCCAGCCACAACTGGTGGAAGTGATCGGATCCGACCATGACCAGGACGTCGGGACGCGCCCGCGTCAGCGTCTCGCGGAACGTCTCGATCTTGGCCACCCACTCGTCGGCGAACGGCGGCCGGTCCTCCCCGGTCGACGTCGAGGCCCGGTAGTAGAACGGGTGGTGGGTGGACGCGATCACCGCGACGATCTCAGCCATGCGCATCTCCGTCGAGCGAGGGCGGCGTGTACGGATCGGGGTCGACGGGCCGGTTGTGCAGGTCGACCGACAGGAAGATGTCGTTCGCGACGGGGTGGCGCAGCTCCTCGGCGAGCTGCCCGATCAGCCCGGCGGTGCGCGCGAGCAGCGCGAAGCCGCGCAGCAGCTCGAGCGGCAGCCCGAGATCGGCCAGCACGGCGCCGCAGACTCCGGCCCCGTTGAGCGGCAGCGTCTTCCCCAGCACCTGTGGGTGCACCCGGCCGATGGCGGCGAACAGCGCGAGGTGCGGCCCGGTCACGCCCTCCTCGGCGGCCAGCGCCATGAGCTTCGGGGTCCGCGGGTCGCCCTGCTTGTGCACGTGGTGGCCGAGCCCGGGGACGAACCGCCCGGCCTCCCGCTGAGCGGTGACGGTGCGCAGGGCCAGGGCGTCCCAGCCCTCGTCGTCGGTGGGGAGGTCGCCGTGGGTCGAGACGAGCTGGTCGTGGAGGAAACGGCCGCAGTCCTCGGTGACCCCGAGGAACCGGGACCCGCCCGCGAGCAGGCCGGCGGCGAGGGCGCCCTGCACCGAGTCGGGCGCGGAGAGGTGCGTCAGCCGCGTGACGATGGCCGTGGGCGTGTAGCCGTGGTCGGCGAGCGCGGCGAGGACGGCCTCGAAGACGCGCGTCTCGCCCGGTGTCGGGCGCCGCTGCGTCGCGAGCCAGAACGCGAGCTCCCCGAACCCGACCTGCCCCATGACGTCCTCGACGAGGTCGTGGCCGAGCAGGGTGATCCTGTCGGGCGACGCCGCGCCGAGCGCCGTCTCGTAGACGCGGTCAGCCATCGGCCCTGCTCCCCAGCCACGTCCGCAGCTCGTCGCCGTGCTCGTCGAGCTCGGGCGGGGGGAGTTCGTAGACCGCCGGGGTCTCGGAGAACCGGATGGGGTGCCGCGTCGTCGGGACCGCGCGGTCGCCCTCCCCGACCTCGACCACCGGGTCGAGCCCGAAGCGCTCCGCCATCGCGAAGCCGCCGTCGATCGACTGGATCGGCCCGCAGGGGACCCCGGCGTCGACGAGCAGGTCGAACCACTCGACCGCGGTGCGCTCCTTGAGCTTCCCGACGAGGATCGGGCGCAGCTCGTCGCGGTTCGCCGTGCGGTCCGCGTTGCGGGCGAACCGGGGGTCGTCCGCGACGCCCTCGAGCCCGAGCACCTCGCAGAGCTTGCGGAACTGGCCGTCGTTCGCGGCGGTCACGATGAGGTCGTCGTCGGCGGTCTCGAGCGGCTCGTAGGGGAAGACGCTCGGGTGGGCGTTGCCCATGCGGTGCGGGACGACGCCGCCCGCGACCCAGGCGCTGGAGTGGTTGACCAGGCCCGTCAGCGCCGAGGAGAGCAGGTTGACCTCGACGTGCTGGCCGTCGCCGGTCGCGTCGCGATGGCGCAGCGCGGCGAGGATGCCGATGACGGCGTGGTTGCCGGCCATCACGTCGAACACCGAGATGCCCGCACGGTAGGGCGGGCCGTCGGGATCCCCGGTGAGGTCCATCAGCCCCGAGATGGCCTGGACCATGAGGTCGTAGCCCGGGACGTGGGCGCCCTTCCCCGAGCCGAAGCCGGAGATGGAGGAGTAGACGACGCCGGGGTTCGTCTCCGTGACGGCCTCGTAGTCCAGGCCGTACTTCGCCATCCCGCCGGGCCGCAGGTTCTCGATGACGACGTCCGCGCGGCGGGCGAGCTCCCGCGCCAGCGCGACGTCGTCGGGGTCGCGCAGGTCGAGCGCGATCGAGCGCTTCCCGCGGTTGATCCCGAGGTAGTACGTCGACGTCTCACCGCGCGTCGGGGGCATCCAGGAG
>NZ_JBVPVA010000859.1:0-12222 GCF_055612215.1 Actinomycetospora sp.
CCGCCACGCCGCGGTGTTCGCCGCGGCGAACTGCCGGCTCATCCCGGCGTCGACCCACTGCCCCGGCAGCCCCGACGGGTCGTCGGCGTCGGTCGGCTCGGGCGCGCCGGGAACGTCGCCCTCGCCCGGGCCGTGACCCGCTGCCGTCGTCATGGATCGAACACTAGTTCGACCCCCCGACAGTCACGGGCGGGAACAGCGAGCTCGACCGACCCAGAAGATCACGATCGGGACACGATCGACCCGGGGGGTCGCCGACCGGGCTCAGCTCGCGACGGGACCCCGGCCCGGTCAGAGCTGCGTCTGCTCGCGGACCAGGGCGACGAACGTCGTCGCCGCGGGCGCCAGGTCGTCGTCGCGGCGCAGCACCAGGTAGAGGCAGCGCTCGATCGGGTCGCCCTCGAGCCGGACCTCGCGGACCCCGGCGCGGGCGTGGCGCTCCAGCGCCCACGAGCTGACGACGCCGACCCCCTCGCCGGCGGCCACCGCCTCGATCACGCCCTCGTTCGAGTCGCGGATCGTCCACTGCTGATCGCTGATCAACGGCGTGCCCCGCTCGGCCAGGGCGTCGGTGAAGGACCGCCGCGTGCCGGAGCCCTCCTCGCGCTCGACCAGCGGTGTCGACGCGAGCTGCGCGACGGTCACGGCGCCCGCCCCGTCGAGCGCGTGGCCACGCGGCACCGCGAGCACGATCTCGTCGGCGGCGACGACCTCCGCGTCGAGGTCGTCCCCGTCGGGCTCGGCACCCGCGAACCCGACCTCGGCGCTCCCGTCCCGCAGGGCGGTGAACACGCCCGCCGAGTCGGTGACGACGGTGTCGACGACGAACTCCGGGTGCTCGGTGGCGAACGCCTCGACGAGGTCAGGCACGAGGAACTCGCCCGGGATGCTGCTCGCCGCCACGGCCACGGCGGTGGCGTCGGCGTACGGGTCGTCCGGCGAGGTCATGGGAGGTCCTCCTCGGGGTCGGCGTCTCGCGTCGGGCCCCGGACGTACCCACCCGCACCCGTCGGGACGCGCGGGCCGGTGGACCGCGCCTCCCGCGCCCTCGTGGAGGGCGCGGCGGTCAGTCGCGGTCCGAGCCCGCCGCCGCGCGCTCGACCGGCCAGCACATCCGGACCGTCGTGCCCCGCTCACCGGCCTCGATGGTGCTGCGGTCGGAGAGCCGCCCGATCAGCGTGACGCCGCGACCGCGGAAGCCGGGCGCGGTCGCGTCCTGCCACGCGCCGTCGTCCGCCACGACCACGGCCACACCGCCGCCGCAGGCCCGGGGCCCCGCGACGAGCTCCACGTGGCACTGCCACCCCGGGCAGGCGTGCTCGACGGCGTTGGAGACGGCCTCGTCGACGATGAGGACGATGGACTCGGCGAGTTCCTCGTCGAGTTCGTGGTCCCGGGCCCAGGAGCGCATCTTCTGCCGCAACAGGCCCACCGTGCGCGGCTCGGCGAGCAGCTTCTCGTGGAGCCATCCCGTCCTCGCGTGCTCGGCCTCTGGCCAGCACACGCACGACGGTCCCTCGGTCGCCGGAGCGCCGGGTCGGTCACCGGACTCTGACTCCCCGGTGTCGGTCGAACCACAGCGCGTCATCAGGAACGGGCTACCCGCTGCCGTCGATCCGGACCCTCGCGCCCCGAGCGGTGTGGCCGAGTACTCACGGTCGCGTCCGGCCACCCGGAGGGGCGGCGGCCTTCAGAGCTGCTTCGACCGCGCCCGTCAGGGTGTCGAGGTAGTCGTCCCCACTGTCGCCGTCCATGATCAGCATCCGGAAGACCAGCGGCGCGACGAGCAGATCCAGGGCCAGCTCGGTGTCCAGCTCGGCGGGGAGCTCCCCGCGGTCGACCGCCGCCCCGAGCACCGCACCCGCCGCGGCCCGCCGGGGCACGGCGACGCGGAGCTGACCTGCCCGAAGACCCTGATCACCTTCCGCGAGGACGAGGGCGGCGGCGAGCACTGCCACGAGGGCGCCGTCGCGCTGTGGCACCAGCGCACCTTCGACTGGCTGGACACCACCCTCGCCGCGTAGCCGGGCGACCCCGGCCCGGGCGCCCGCACGTGGCGGGTCACGGTCACGGCCGGCGATCCGGCTCGGCGTCGCCGACGAGCACACCCCGTGCGGCGAGCAGACCGACCAGGAGGTCACCGGCGTTGCGGATGTGGGCGGTCATCGCGTCCCGGGCGGTGCGGGGGCTGCGGTGCTCGAGGCCGCGCAGGAGCGGGACGTGGTCGTCGCGGGCGGCCTCGGGCCACCCGGGGACGGCGTCGTAGGACCCGAACGGCACGTACGTCAACGTGACCCCGAGCAGCCGGGCCAGCTTCGGGGACGCCGCGGCGCGGTTGATGAGCCGGTGGAGCTCGAAGTCGACCCGCTCGGTCGCGCCGAGGTCGTCGGTCGAGATCGACGACACCAGCGACTCCTGCAGCGCACGCAGGCGCACCAGGTCGTCGTCCCCGAGCCGGGTCGCCGCGCGCGCCGCCAGCTCGCCGGAGATGTAGGCCTGGGTGTCGAAGAGGTCGAGCACGTCCTGGCGGGTCATCGCGGCCACCCGGAACCCGCGCCCGGGGTCGAAGTCGACCAGCCCCTCCCCGGCCAGGGACATCAGCGCTTCGCGGACCGGTGTCGCGCTGATCCCGAACTGCTCGGCGAGGTGCTCGGCCCGGAGCCGGTCACCCGGGGCGTCGACCCCGGTCATGATGCGGTCGCGGATGCGGACGGCCACCTGCGGACCGAGGCGCTGGCGACGCGTCGACTCACCGTGCTCCATCTGTATAGAATACTGACGTCTCGTAGCCACGCTCTCCGGGACACATCGGTCCGGCGCGGACTTCTCTATAGTTTTTGGGGACGAGGAGGAACCGGATGAGGACCACCGCCGCCGTCGTCCACGAGGTCGGGCGCCCCATCGAGATCGAGGAGATCGAGCTCGACGGCCCCGCCGCCGGCGAGGTGCTCGTGCGGTTCACCCACGCCGGGCTGTGCCACTCCGACCTGCACGTCGTCCAGGGCGACATCGAGGGCTGGCTGCCCATGGTGCTCGGTCACGAGGGCGCCGGTGTGGTCGAGGACGTCGGGCCGGGCGTCACCCGGGTCGCCCCGGGCGACCACGTCGTCTGCTCCTTCATCCCCAGCTGCGGACGGTGCCACTGGTGCGCGACCGGCCAGCAGGCAATCTGCGACATGGGTGCCGCGATCATGCGCGGCCACCTCCCCGGCAAGCGGTGGCCCATCAGCGGGTCGCGCGGCCGCTACGGCGCCATGTGCATGCTCGGCACCTTCGCCGGCCACGGCGTGATCCACGAGACCTCGGCCGTCCGCATCGACCCCGATCTCCCCCTGCAGAGCGCCGTCCTCGTCGGCTGCGGGGTGCCGACCGGCTGGGGCTCGGCCGTCAACGCCGCCGACGTGCGGCCCGGAGACACCGTGCTCGTCTACGGCGTGGGCGGGATCGGCATCAACGCCGTGCAGGCCGCCCGCCACGCGGGCGCCCAGTACGTGGTGGCCGTCGACCCCGTGGAGCTCAAGCGCGACACGGCGCTCCGGCTCGGCGCCACCCACGCCGCGGCCACCCCCGAGGAGGCCCACCGGCTGTCCTACGAGCTGACCCGCGGGGTCGGCGCCGCCCGGGTGATCGTCACGGTCGGCACGATCGACGCCGACGTCGTCGGGCACGCCTTCGACGCCACCGGAAAGTCCGGCACGCTGGTCCTCACCGCGATGGGCGGCATCGCCGAGAACACCCTCTCGGTCTCCGCGACGGTGGCCACGCTGTTCAAGAAGACGATCCGGGGCAGCCTCTTCGGCGACTGCAACCCGACCACCGACATTCCGCGGCTGCTCGGGCTCTACCGCTCGGGCGACCTGCGCCTCGACGAACTCGTCACCCGCACCTACCGTCTCGAGGACATCAACGCGGGCTACGAGGACCTCCTCGCCGGACGCAACATCCGCGGTGTCGTCGTCCACGACCACGGCTGACCTGACCACGGCCCGACGACAGGAGCCCGCACATGTTCACCCTCGACGCCGACGAGCAGGCCATCGTCGACACCGTCCGCGAGTTCGTCGACCGCGAGGTGCGCCCGCAGGCCCAGGAGCTCGAGCACGCCAACACCTACCCCGAGAAGCTCATCGAGCAGATGAAGGAGATGGGCGTCTTCGGGCTCGCGATCCCCGAGCCCTACGGCGACCTGCAGGTCTCCGCGCCGTGCTACGCCCTGGTCACCGAGGAGCTCGCCCGCGGGTGGATGAGCCTGGCCGGCTCGATGGGCGGCCACACGGTCGTCGCGAAGCTCCTGCTGACCTACGGCACCGAGGAGCAGAAGCAGCGCTACCTGCCCCGCATGGCCACCGGCGAGCTCCGCGCGACGATGGCGCTCACCGAGCCCGGCGGCGGCTCGGACCTGCAGGCCATGCGCACGGTGGCCGTGCGTGACGACGACGGCTACGTCATCAACGGCACCAAGACCTGGATCACCAACGCCCGGCGCTCCGACCTGGTCGCCCTCCTGTGCAAGACCGATCCGACGGCGGAACCGGTCCACCGCGGGATCAGTGTGCTGCTGGTGGAGAAGGTGCCCGGCTTCGAGGTCTCCAAGGACCTGCCCAAGCTGGGCTACAAGGGCGTCGAGAGCTGCGAACTGTCCTTCACCGACGCCCGCGTCGGGCCCGACGCCGTGCTCGGCGGGGTCGAGGGCGAGGGCTTCGCGCAGATGATGCGCGGCCTCGAGATCGGCCGCATCCAGGTCGCCGCGCGGGCCACCGGCGTCGCGCGCGCCGCGCTGGACGACTCGGTGCGCTACGCCCAGGACCGCGAGAGCTTCGGCGTCCCGATCTGGAAGCACCAGTCGGTGGGCAATCTCCTCGCCGACATGGCCACCAAGGTGACCGCCGCGCGCACCCTGCTGATGCACGCCGCGCAGGCCTACGACTCCGGCGACCGCTCCGACATGGAGGCCGGGATGGCCAAGCTCTTCTGCTCCGAGACCGCGATGGAGGTCGCGCTGAGCGCGATCCGGGTGCACGGCGGGTACGGCTACTCCACCGAGTTCGACGTCGAGCGCTACTTCCGCGACGCCCCGCTGATGATCGTCGGCGAGGGCACCAACGAGATCCAGCGCAACGTCATCGTCCGCCAGCTCGTGCAGCGCGGCGGGCTCTAGGCGGGATACGGGGGCCGACCCGGACCGGTCGGCGCGACCCTGGATCCGTCACGTCCCGGGCGCGCGGCTCAACGGTTGGCGGACGGGCGTGGGACCGGTTCCCTGGGGGCCATGCCCTACGAGGACGACGGCCCGCCGCAGGCATGATCACGACCTCGGTGGCGACGTACCCGGGATTCCGGACGACGCGCCACCGAAGTCGTGATCTTGCCCAGCCACACCGGCCGCGGCACGGGCGCCGGGCGCGAGGTCGTTAGCCTGGAGCGGTGAGCCTGGCGGAGGTGCGCGACGACTCGGCGACTGCCGAGAGCCCGGCGGCCCCCCGCGCCCTGATCGTGTCGCTGTTCGGTCTCTACGCCCGTGACCTGGGCGGATGGCTGTCGGTGGCGACCATCGTCCGCCTCATGGGTGACCTCGGGGTGGACGAGCAGGCCACCCGTTCGGCGATCTTCCGATTGAAGAAGCGCGCCTGGCTCGACGCCGAGAAGGACGGCCGCACGGCGGGCTACCGGGCCTCGTCGGAGGCCCTCGAGATCCTCGCCGAGGGCGACGACCGCATCTACGGACGCCGCCGGGCGGACGCCGACGAGGGCTGGCTGCTCGTGGTCTTCTCGGTGCCCGAGTCCGAGCGCGACAAGCGCCACCAGCTCCGGTCGACGCTGACCCGGCTCGGCCTGGGCACGATCGGCCCCGGCACCTGGGTCGCGCCGGCCCATCTCGACGGCGCCGTGCTCGGGGCCCTCGACCGGGCCGGGCTGCGCGGCTTCACCGACGTCTTCCGCGCCACGCACCTCTCGGCGAGCACCCCGCGGGAGACGATCGCGTCGTGGTGGGACCTCGACGCCCTGGAGACCACCTACGCCGACTACCTCCGCCGGTTCGAGGCGGTCGCGGCCCGCTGGGAGGACGCCGACCTGGCCGAGGCGGGTTCCGACGACGCCCGCGCCTTCGCCGACTACGTCCCCGCGGTCACCGCCTGGCGGCGCCTGCCCTACCTCGACCCGGGCCTGCCGTTGCAGGCGCTACCGGCCGACTGGATCGGGGTGCGCGCCGAGGAGCTGTTCGAGCGGTTCCGCGCCGTGCTGGCGGAGCCCGCCGCCCGGCACGTCCGGGCGGTCGTCCGGGACTGAGGGACCGCGCCCGCGGCCGTGATGTGACCGGATCGGGGGCGTCGGCGGACTCCGTCTTACGACGACCAGCTCACCTTCGCGGGCCCCATGCCGGGCGCCGCGCTGCTCGGCATCTTCACCGTCTCCGTGCTGCACAACATCGCCCACCTGCTGTTCGGGGTGGTCGGGCTCCTCGCCGCCCGCAGCTTCAACGGCGCGCGCTCGTACCTGCTCGTCGGCGGCATCGTCTACCTCGTCCTGTTCGTCTACGGGATGGTCATCCCGATGGGCGGCCGGCGAACTTCGTGCCGCTCGACTCCGCCGACAACGTCCTGCACCTCGTGCTGGCGCTCGGCATGGTCGGGCTCGGCGCGGCCCTCGGCCGGCGTGGCGCCCGCGCCTGATGTCCGGTCCACCGCGGTGGCGGCCTCGACGACGGGGCTTTACTGCCACTGGCTGCAAGCGTCGACGCTTCGCTCGCACTCAGGGCACACCGTCAGAGGGCCGCCACCGCCTGGATCTCCACGAGCGCCTCGGGCTGCCACAGGCTCGTCACACCCACCCCCGTCATCGCCGGGTAGTCGGTCCCGACCAGCTCGCGCCACACACGCCCGATCTCCTTGCCCTGCGCCTGGTAGCCGGGGATGTCGGTCAGGTAGATCGTCACCGACAGGAACGTCCCCGGGTCTCCCCCGGCCGCCCGCAGCGCCGTCGTCACGTTGGTGAGCGCCTGCCGGAACTGCTCGACGATGCCGCCCGGCACGATCCGCCCGTCCGCGTCCAGCGCCGTCTGCCCGGCGAGCCACACGGTGTCCCCGCTCCGCACCGCGTGCGTGAAGCCCGACGGCGCCGCGAGCGAGTCCGGATTGATGAGCGAGATCGACACGAAAGTCCTCCTGGTGCGGCGTGGACCCCGAGGTTAGTGTGCTTTCTTGACCGCCGTAAAGATTTCGCTACGAGGCCTCCCGGCGGCGCGAAGGAGGAGCCGTGAACGGCTTCGAAGCCGGCCCCGCACCGACCACCGGCCTCGTCCCCGTGGTGACCCGGCTCGGGACCGAGTCGGCCGCGACCGGACAGTCCGCGGGGGCCAGCCGCATCGCCGGCGTCTCCCCCCAGCACACCCCCGCGACGCGGTTGTGGTTCGGCAAGGTCCGCAACGAGCCGGGGTTCCGGTCGGTGCCCCACCACCACGGCGAGGCCGAGACCGGCGGGATGGTCCTCTCCGGCCGGGCGCGCATCTACTTCGGCGAGGACTACGCCGACCACGTCGACATGGGCGAGGGCGACTTCGTGTTCGTCCCGCCGTACCTGCCGCACGTCGAGGTCAACATGTCGACGACGACGGAGCTGGTGTGGGTCACCACCCGCACGCCCGACAACATCGTCGTGAACCTCGACGACGTTCCCGACGCGACCCTCGCCGGGTTCGCGCGGCGAGCGACGGGAGGCCGGCCGTGACCGACCGCCCCTTCTGGAACCCGAAGACCGAGACGCTGCCCCGCGAGCAGCTGCGCGAGCTCCAGCTCGCGAAGCTGCGCCACCTCGTCGCCCGGGCGAAGGCGGGCAGCCCCCACTACGCGCGCACCCTCGCCGACGTCGACCCGGAGCGGCTGCGCACGTGGGACGACCTGGCGCGCATCCCGTTCCTCACCCGCGAGGAGTGGATGGCGAGCCAGCACGCGCACCCGCCCTACGGCGAGCTGCCCGTCGTCGGGCCGGAGCGGGCGATCCGCGTCCACACCACGTCGGGGACCTCCGGACGCACTCCGCTCCGCGCACTCGACAGCCGCAAGGACTGGTCGTGGGCGGCGGAGATGTGGTGCTACGCGCTGTGGGCCGCGGGGGTCCGCCCGCACGACGTCGGGTACGTCGCGTTCGGCTACGGGTCCTTCATCGGGTTCTGGGGCCTGCACTACGCGCTCGAGAAGCTCGGTGCCCTCACCGTTCCCGGCGGCGCGCAGACCACCCCGAACCGGGTCCGCCAGATCGTGGACTTCGGCGCCACGGTCGTCGCGTCCACGCCCACCTACGCGCTGCGCCTCGCCCAGGAGGCCGCGGCGATGGGGGTGGACCTGCCGGGCGGGTCCGTCCACACCCTGATCCTCTCCGGCGAGCCCGCGGGCTCCATCCCGGAGACCAAGGCGCTGATCGAGCGGCTGTGGGGCGCCAGGGCGATCGACACCGCGGGGATGACCGAGGTGTCGACGATCGTCATGTTCGAGCCCGGCAACCAGCCCGGGGGCTGCCACGTCATCGAGGACCACTTCATCGAGGAGGTCGTCGACCCGCTCACCGGCCGCGAGGTGCCGTACGGCGAGCGCGGCGAGCGGGTGTGCACCTCGTTCGGCCGCTCCACCACCCCGCTGCTGCGCTACCGGACCGCGGACCTCGTCGTGAAGGTCCCCGCCGCGACCGCCGGCAACGGGCGCACCTTCGACCTCTACCGGGGCGGGATCATCGGCCGCGTCGACGACATGAAGCTCGTGCGCGGCACCAACGTCTACCCCGGGGCGGTCGAGGCGATCATCCGCGGCTTCGCCGGCATCGAGGAGTTCCAGATCCGCCTCGAGCACCTCGACGGCCGCGACGAGGTGATCCTGCTCGTCGAGTGCGCCCCGACGCTGTCCGCCGAGGGGTGGAGCACGCTCGCCGCCGACCTCGGCCGGGCGCTCGCCGACGCCCACGAGGGACTGCGCTTCCTGCTGCGCCGCGCCGCGCCCGACGAGCTCCCGCGCTTCGAGCTCAAGGCCACACGCCTCACCGACCTGCGCGCCGGCCAGCAGCGCGCCGCCCTCGGCGTCCGGGAGCCCGCATGAGCACCGACCTGTGGGGCACCGAGCTGACGGCCTCCGAGACCGCGCTCCTCGGAGCCTACGACTCCCTGCGCGCGCTGCTCGTGTCCGACGACCTCGCACCCTGCGCCGCCTCGGGGGTCCGCGCCGCCCTCGCCCACCTCGGGGTCGTGGTGACCGACCTCGGGCTGCGCTACGAGCACCTCCTCGACGACGGAGTCTGACGATGCCCGCCCAGAAGATCGCCTCGATCGGGGCCGGGCCGGGTGGGCTGTTCACCGCGATCCTGGCCAAGCGCTCCGACCCCGGACGCGAGATCACCGTCTACGAGCGCAACGCCGCGGACGACACCTTCGGCTTCGGCGTGGTGTTCTCCGAGGAGACGCTGCAGAACATCGCCGACGCCGACCCCGTCTCGATCGAGCGCATCGAGGCCGAGTTCCGGCACTGGAGCGCGATCGACGTCGACTTCCTCGGCACGGTGGAGCGCTCCGACGGGCACGCGTTCGCCGCGCTGGAGCGCACCCGGCTGCTGCAGATCCTCGGCGAGCGTGCGACAGAGCTCGGCGTCGACGTCCGCTACTCCACCGACGCGCCGCCGCTGGCCGAGCTGCGGGCGACCCACGACCTCGTCCTCGCCGCCGACGGCGTCCACAGCCGCACCCGCGAGGCGCTGGCCGACCAGGTCGTGCCGAGCCGGGAGGGACGCACCGCGAAGTACGCGTGGTTCGCCACCGAGCGCCCGTTCGACTGCTTCACGTTCCTCATCGTCGAGACCCGCCACGGCCTGTTCTGGGCGCACGTCTACCCGTTCGACGCCACGCGCTCGACCTTCATCGTCGAGACCGACGAGACGACCTGGCGCCGCGCCGGACTCGACGTGTACGCCGGGGTCGAGCGGCGGCCGGGCGAGAACGACGAGGCCTCGATGCGGTTCTGCGAGGAGGTCTTCGCCGAGCACCTGGACGGCCATCCGCTCATCGGCAACAACTCGGGCTGGCTGTCCTTCACGGTGATGCGCAACGAGCACTGGAGCGCCGGCACCGGGTCCTCCCCCGCCGCCCCGGTCGTGCTGGTCGGCGACGCCGCCCACACCGCCCACTTCTCGATCGGCTCGGGCACCAAGCTCGCCCTCGAGGACGCGATCGCGCTCGCCGGGGCCCTCGACCGCGAGGGCGACGTCGACGCCGCCCTGAAGGCCTACGCGGAGGAGCGCAAGCCGGTGGTCGCCTCGCTGCAGCGCTCGGCGCAGACCAGCCTGGAGTGGTTCGAGGGCCTGGCGCGCTACCGCCACCTCGCCCCGGAGCAGTTCGTGTTCCAGCTGCTCACCCGCTCCCAGCGGGTCACCTACGACAACCTGCGGCTCCGGGACGCCGAGTACGTCGGGCGCCTCGACGCGTGGCTCGCCGCGCAGACGCGCGCGCAGGGCCTCGAGGTCGCCGACGGCACCCCGCCGATGTTCCACCCGTTCCGGCTGCGCGACCGGACGTTCGCCAACCGCATCGTCGTCTCCCCGATGGCGCAGTACTCGGCCGTCGACGGGGTCCCGGGCGACTGGCACCTCGTGCACCTGGGCTCCCGCGCCGTCGGCGGGGCGGGGCTGGTGATGACGGAGATGACGTGCGTGAGCCCGGAGGGGCGGATCACGCCCGGCTGCCCGGGGCTGTGGAACGACGAGCAGACGCAGGCGTGGCGCCGCGTCGTCGACTTCGTCCACCGCGAGACCCCGGCGCTGATCGGCGCCCAGATCGGCCACGCCGGGCGCAAGGGGTCGACGAAGGTCATGTGGGAGGGCATCGACGACCCGCTGCCCGAGGGCGGCTGGGAGGTCCTCGCACCGTCGCCGATCCCCTACCGCTCCGACTCCCCCGTGCCGCGAGAGATGACGCAGCACGACATCGACGCCGTGGTCGGCGCCCACGTCGACACCGCCCGGCGCGCGGCGGAGGCCGGGTTCGACCTGCTCGAGCTGCACTACGCCCACGGCTACCTCGTCTCGTCGTTCCTGTCCCCGCTGTCGAACCGGCGGACCGACGGCTACGGCGGGCCGCTGGAGAACCGGGCACGCCTCGGCCTCGAGATCCTCGACGCGGTGCGCGCGGTGTGGCCGGCGGACCGGCCCGTCAGCGTGCGCATCAGCGCCACCGACTGGGTGGAGGGCGCCGGGTTCTGCGGCGACGACGCGGTCGAGCTGGCCCGCCTGCTCGCCGCGCACGGCGCCGACGTCGTCGACGTATCGACCGGCCAGACCTCCACCGACGCCACGCCGAAGTACGGGCGGCTCTTCCAGACCCCGTTCGCCGACCGGATCCGTCAGGAGACCGGCATCCCGACGATCACCGTGGGCGCGGTCGCCTCGGTGGAGGACGCGAACACGATCGTCGCGTCGGGACGCGCGGACCTGTGCGCGATCGCCCGCCCGCACCTGGTCGACCCCTACTGGACCTGGAACGCCGCGCTCGACCAGGACTACCGGGGGATGCCCGTCCCGAAGCAGTACCGCTCCGGTCTCTCGGCCCGACGTCGGGCACAGACCCCGTGATCAGTGCCCCTTGAAGGCCTCGGCCAGCCACCAGGACGGGCTCTCGGCGGTCACCTTGGCGTCGAGCAGCAGCGGCCGGTCGCGGGGACCGGCCGACCACGTCCCGACGACGTCGAGGTCCGCGGTCGACCGGACCACGGCCGCGTCGCACCCGTAGCCGCGCGCGATCGCGGCGAGGTCGACGTCGGGGAAGCGGACGGTGCCGTGGTCGGCGCCGGTGAAGTGGTGGAACTCGGCGCCGTACCCGGCGTCGTCGTAGACCACGACGACGAGGCCCAGCCCCAGCCGGACCGCGGTCTCCAGCTCGCTGATCCCCATGAGGAACCCGCCGTCGCCGCACGCCGCGACGGGCAGGCGGTCGGGCCGGGCCAACCCCGCCCCGATCGCCGTCGCCAGGCCCAGCCCGATGGCCTGGAACCCCTGGGTGAAGCAGAACCCGGCCTCGTCGGGGACCCGCAGGTAGGCCGACGGGTAGCCCATGAAGTTGCCGGAGTCGACGGCGACGGTGCGCTCGGCCGGAAGGAGCTCGTCGAGCGCGGCCGACAGCGTCCGCGGGTCGATCCGCTCGCTCCCGACGACGGGTGCCGGCGCGGCGTGACGCACGTCGGTGCGCAGGCGCTC
>NZ_JBVPVA010000863.1:0-1086 GCF_055612215.1 Actinomycetospora sp.
GACGAGAGGGGCGAGCGCGCGATGACGACCACCACCGCCGGCACGACCGGCGACAGCACCACCGCGGAGCCGACGAAGCTCGAGCAGCTCCGCGCCCGGTACCCGTGGCTCGACCACCTCGTCCGCGCCGGCGCCCGCTACACCGAGAAGCACGGGGATCACTACGCCGCGGCCATCACCTACTTCTCGATCCTGGCCATGGTGCCGCTGCTGATGATCGCGTTCGCGGCGGCGGCGTTCGTGCTGGCCAACGACCAGGCGCTGCTCGGCCAGATCCAGTCCAGCATCACCGCGGCCGCCCCGCCCGGGCTCGGCGACCTGCTCAACAGCGTGATCGACCAGGCGATCGCGCAGCGCAGCGCGGTGGGGATCATCGGTCTGCTCGGCGCGCTCTACTCCGGCCTCGGCTGGATGTCGAACCTGCGCGAGGCCCTGTCCGAGCAGTGGGACCAGCGCGGCGAGCCGCCGACGGTCGTGAAGCGCTACCTCGGTGACCTCCTCGCCATGATCGGGCTGGGCATCGCGTTCGCCCTGTCGTTCGCGATCACCGGCGTCGCCTCCGGCGCCTCCCACGCCATCGCCCGCTTCCTCGGTCTCGAGGGGCAGGTCTGGGTGCAGGTGCTCCTCACGATCGCCGGCATCGTCATCACCCTGGTCGCGAACTGGCTGGTGTTCCTCTGGGTGATCGCGCGGCTGCCCCGCGAGCCGGTGACGCTGCGCTCGGCCGGCCGGGCCGCGATCCTCGCCTCGGTGGGCTTCGTGGTCCTCCAGCAGGTCATGACGGTCTACATCTCGAGCGTCACGAACTCGCCCGCCGGCGCGGCGTTCGGGCCGATCATCGGTCTGCTGGTCTTCGCCAACTTCGTCTCGCGCTTCATCCTGTTCGTCACCGCCTGGGCGGCGACGCTCAAGGAGAACGAGCGCGAGGAGATCCCCGAGCCGGCGCCCGTCATCGTCCGGCCGGCGGTCACCGTGGGCCGGACCCCCGGCGCCGGCGCGACGGCGGGCCTCCTCGGCGCGGGTGCCGTGCTCGGCGTCGTCGGCAGCATCCTCGGGGTCAACGGGATGCGGCGCGGCCGCCGCTGA
>NZ_JBVPVA010000954.1:0-5965 GCF_055612215.1 Actinomycetospora sp.
CGGACGACGTCGAGGGGGAGGTCCTTGAGGTACTCGTCGCACCGGGTGCCCTCGAAGACCCCGGAGTCGTGGCCCTCGGCCCACAGCAGGGCGGCGTCCTCGGCCCCGGCGCGCTCCAGCACGGCCGCGACCGGGGTCCCACGCCACACGACGTTGCCCACCCGCCGCGTGGGCTCGTCCGGGCGCAACGGGTTCCCGAAGCACTCCAGGACCGCCTGCTCCGTCACGCTCGGCATCGCCCGCAGGGCGTCCAGGTCGAGCTCGAGCGGCCGGCGGACGCGACCCCCGACGCGCAGGCGCCACGTCGGCGCGGCCACGTGCGCGATGCCGAAGTGCCCGATCACGTAGAGGTCCTCGACGGCGGTCACGGGAGCTCCCAGGGCCTCCGGGGGGCACTGCCGCTTCACCGTGGCGGCCGGGGACATGGGCGTGGTGTCCACGTGGGAGGGCCTCCCAGGGAGACGGACCGGTCCGGAGCATCCTGACCCCGTGGCCGACGGTCGATCCAGTCCTCCCGACGACGCCGAGGGGACCGCCGCGCGGCGCGCGGTCGTCCGGCAGGGGCTCTCGGGCGCGGGGGCCACCGGGCTCTACGGGGCCAGCTTCGGGGCGCTCGCGGTGACCAGCGGGTGGACCGTGCTCCAGACCTGCCTGCTCTCGCTGCTGCTGTTCAGCGGCGGCTCGCAGTTCGCGCTGATCGGCATCCTCGGAGGGGGCGGGACGGTGGGTGCGGCCGTCGCGGCGTCGTCCCTCCTCGGTCTGCGGAACGCGCTCTACGGGCTGCAGCTGGTGCCGACGATGCGGCCCGCCGGCTGGCGCCGGTTCGCGATGGCGCAGCTCACGATCGACGAGTCCACGGCGGTGGCGGTGGCCCAGCCGACGCCGCCGCGCCGCCGGCTCGGGTTCTGGGTGACCGGGCTCGGGGTGTACGTCGGGTGGAACCTCATGACGCTCGTCGGCGCGCTGGCCGGCAGTGCGCTGGGCGACCCGAAGCGCTTCGGGCTCGACGCGGCAGCGTCCGCCGCCTTCGTCGCGCTGCTGTGGCCGCGGCTGCGGGCCCGCCAGCCGGTGGCGATCGCCGTCGTCGGGGCGGTGGTGACGACGGTGCTGGTCCCGGTGATCCCGACGGGGCTGCCGGTCCTGGCGGCGGCCTTCGCGGGTGCGCTCGTCGCCTGGTTCTGGCCGGCGCGCCGGGACGGGGCGGGGGAGTGAGTGCGTGGGTCGCGGTCCTGACGGCGTCGGTGGTCGCCTTCGCGTTCAAGGTCGCGGGCTACACCGTGCCGCCGAGGTTCCTGGAGCAGCCGCGGGTCCTGCGGGTCACCGAGATGCTCCCCGCGGCGCTGCTGGCCTCGCTGGTGGTACTGCAGACGTTCTCGACGGGGTCGCACCTCGCGCTGGACGCGCGGGCCGCGGGGCTCGCGGTGGCGGTCGTCGCGCTGCTGCTGCGGGCGCCGTTCATCGTCGTGGTGATCCTCGCGGCGGTCACCGCGGCGCTGCTGCGAATCGCGGGGTGGCCGTGAGGGGCGGGTCAGTCCTGGGCGTCGCGCAGGGCGAGCACGACCCGCACGACCCGCTCCACCGCCGCCTCGAACAGCGCGCCCCGGAGCTCGCCACGGTCGGCCAGGTTCTGCGCCGCGAGCTCGACCGTCCGGTCCGGCCCCACGCGCCGGACGAGCAACGCCGCGATCTCCTCGAGCTCGAGGCCCGGGTGGTCCAGCCGCGTCAGGGCGAACTCGATGATCAGCTCTTCGTCCGACACCGGCGACCTCCCTCGTCTCCGAGACTAGCCCGCGGAACGGCCGCGTCGGGGTGATCCGCGACGAGTGCCCGACACTGGTGCCGTGGCGCCCGAGCTGACCGACGGCGTGGTCGTCCTGGCGGCCATGGCCTTCGAGGACGCCCCCGCGCTCGCGGCCGGCGCGGACGCCGAGATCGCCGCGCGGCTCGCGCGCGCCCCCTCGACCCTCGCGGCGGCCGAGCGCCACATCGGGGTCTGCCTCGCGGACTGGCTCGGGGACTGGTCCCGCGCCGGGGCGACGCTGGTGTGGGGGATCGTCGACGCCGCGACCGGCACGCTGGCCGGGACCGCCGAGGTGGCCCTGCGCTTCCCCGAGCTCGGGCCCGGGGCCGCGAACCTCTCCTACGCCGTCTTCCCCCGGTGGCGGGGCCGCGGGTTCGCCGCGCGCGCCGTCGACCTGATGTGCGGCTTCCTCGCGACACGGAGCCTGGCCTCGCTCGCCGTCCTGCGCATCGACCGGGACAACGGGCCGTCGTTACGGGTGGCCGAGCGGTGCGGCTTCCGGCCGGACCAGGAGTTGGCCCCGGCGAACGCGTCGATGCTCTGGTTCTCGCGGGGGTTGTCCCTACCTCGGGAGTAGGGAGCCCTCCGTCGGATCGGGGGGACTGCTCGATCGAACGCGCGCCCCGTTCCCAGCACTCTTGGTGCCAGGCCGGAACGAACCGAACCCCACCGGCCTCCACCGAGAGGAACACACCATGTCTCAGCATCCGGGCAACCACGGCAACCACGGCAACCACGGCAACCACGGCAACCACGGCAACGGGCACGGCAACGGGCACGGCAACGGACACGGCAACGGACACGAGGGCAACCACGGCAACCACGGCGGCAACCACCACCCCGGCGGCCACCACCCGCACCACCCCCACCACAACGGCGGCGACTGGGGTCACCAGCACGGCGGCAGCAAGTGGCACGGCGGCAAGGACTGGGGCCACGGCAAGTGGCACGGCGGCAAGGACTGGGGCCACGGGAAGGACTGGGGCCACGGCAAGGACTGGGGCCACGGCAAGGACTGGGGCCACCACGGCAACGACCACCACGTGGTCGTGCACTGATCCCGAACACCCCACCGAGACGCCCGGGCCGGCGTCGTACGAGGGAGACGTCGTGGGTCGGCACCGCGCCGACCGCCGTCACCCCGTGCGACGCCGGCCCGTCGGCATGTCCGGGGTCGGACGTTCCGGCCGTGGGCGCTCCTCGCCCGTCTATCCGAGCGATGGGCACCTTCGCTCAGAACCGGACGTTCCGATCGTGGGCGCCCCTCGCCCGTCTATCCGACCGATGGGCACCTTCGCTCGAGAACCCGGAGGCAGATTTCCGCCCGCCCCGATGTCGAGATCGCCGCCCGCCGTCCGACGCAGGGGTGGAACGGCGCCGCACCCGGCAGCGCCGACCACCGCATCGACGGAGGTCAGCACCATGAAGGTCACCCTGATGTCGTTCGTCAGCCTCGACGGCGTCGTCCAGGCCCCCGGCGGCGCGGAGGAGGACACCGACGGCGGCTTCGCGCACGGCGGTTGGTCGATGCCGTTCTTCGACCCCGCCGTCATGGGCGCCGCCTGGAACGACGCGCTGGAGGAGGCAACCGCGATGCTGTTCGGCCGCCGCACCTGGGAGGTGTCCGGACCGGCGTGGACGTCGCGGGCCGGGGACCCGTTCGCCGACCGCATGAACGCGATCCCCAAGTACGTCGCCAGCCGCACACTCACCGACGCCTCCGCCTGGGGGAACACGACGGTCCTCCCCGCGGACGGGGCCCTCGACGCCGTCGCGGCGCTGCGCGGACAGGAGGGCCGCAGCCTGCTCGTCATGGGGAGCGCGGGCCTCGCGAGCCAGCTCGTCGACGCCGACCTCGTCAACGAGTACCGCCTGATGATCGAGCCGATCCTCCTCGGCGGCGGGAAGTCGATCTACCCGCGGGGCGGCGGCGCGCGGTCGCTGGAGCTGGTCTCGTCGACGACGACCGCCACCGGCGTCCTCGTCTGCACCTACCGGCGCACGTGAGCGCTCAGGGCACCGGCGCCACGGCGTGCGCGGTCACGTCGTTGAACGCGACCAACCGGGGCGTCGGCCCCGCGGTGTCGATGCGGCAGACCGCCGCGTCGGCCACCCACATCCGCCAGGCGACCTCGTCGCCGACCCCGAGCGCCCACGCGATCGCCGCCTTGATGGGGGAGACGTGGGTGACGACCACGACGTCCCCCTCCGCCGCCGCCCCGGCCAGCTCCCGGCACGCCGCGCGGACCCGGACCCCCACGGCCGCGAGCGACTCGCCGCCGGCCGGGACGTGGGCGGGATCGTCACGCCAGGCGCGCCAGCCGGCGGCGTCGAGCGCCGAGGCGGGGCAGCCGTCGAGGTCGCCGTAGTCCATCTCGACCCAGCGCGGGTCCACCTCCACGACGGTGCCCGACGCGGCGGCGAGCGCGTCCGCGGTCTCCCGGGCGCGCAGGAGGGGACTGCTGACCAGCCGGGCGGGGGCCGGGAGCGCCCGGGCGAGCGCCTCGGCCTGCTCGCGACCGCCGTCGCACAGCGGCGGGTCGGCCCGACCCAGCAACAGGCCGTGCCGGTTGGCGGCGGTCTGACCGTGGCGCACGAGGACGAGCACGCGGGTCACGCTACTGAGGCAGGGCGCGCCCGAAATGTCGCCGACGGCGAGTTCGGCGGAGCGGCGGTGTGCCACTGGACCGTCTGGCCCAGCGCGAGCACCCCGAGGCCGGGCAGCGTCGAGACCAGGGCGAGCACCCCGAACGCGACGGCGGTCGCGAGTCCGGTGCCCGCGCCGAGCCCGGCGACCCCGAACGCCGCCGCGGTCGTCGCCTCCCGCGGGCCCCACCCGCCCACGGACAGCGGCAGCCCCATCGACAGCAACGAGAGGAGCAGCAGCGGCGCGAGCTCGGCCGGGGCGGCGCGCACGCCCACCGCCGAGGCGGCCACCCCGAGCAGCGCGAGGTGCCCGGCCATCGCCACCAGCGACAGGGCGACGACGGCGGGTCCGGTCCGCGTGCCGAGCAGCCCGTCCCGGATCCCGACGGCGACGCCCGCCAGGCCGCGCCGCACCCGCGGGATGCCCGCGAGGCCGAGCAGCACGGCGATCGCCACGACGACCGCCGGGACGGCCCGGGCGAGGCCGGTGAGCAGGCCCCGCACCGGGCTCGGCAGCACGGCCAGCGCGACGACCGCGACCACGACGAGGACCACCTGCCCGGCCACCCGCTCGAGGACCACCGCCCGCACGCCCCGGGCCAGATCGCCACGCCGCCGTCCCGACTCGACCGCGCGGTGCACGTCCCCGAGCACCCCCGCGGGGAGCACCGAGTTGAGGAACTGCGCGCGGTAGCAGTCACCCACCGCGGCGCCGAACCCGATCTCCAGGCCCAGCCCGCGGGCCACCACGCACCACCGCGCCGCGGAGGCCGTCGTCGTGACCACCCCCAGCCCGAGGGCGGCGACGAGCGCTACGGGGGACACCGCGCGGAGGCCCTCGAGCACCGCCCCGGTGCCCAGGTGGACCACCACGGCCACGACCACCGCCGCCCCGACGCCGAACTTCAGCAGCCTCACCGGGGGCTCCCGGGCGGCAGGGCGAGCAGGTCGGCGTGCCCCACCTCGGCGCGCAGGGTCCCGACGGCGAGCGCCTCGCGCCGGTCCGCGAGGTACCGCCCGGCGTGGGGCGCGAGCGTGGGGTCCTGCGCGCACGCGGCGTCGAGTCGGCCGCGCAGCCACTCCTCGACCAGGTCGGCGTCCTCCGGTCCGAGGCGCCACGGGCTCGCGCGCCACACGACCGCGTAGCCCCGCGCGCCGAATGCGGCCGCGGTGACGGCGACCGCGTCCGGGCCGAGGCGCCCGTCGCGACGCTGGTGGGCGTCGAAGGCGGCCGCGACGTCGGCGTCGAGCGGGTCGGCCGGGTCCAGCGCCACCTCGCCGGTCACCGAGAGGGTCAGCAGCGCCGCGGCGCCCGCGCCGGCGGCGAGCCCGGCCAGGTGCTCGACGTCCGGCTCGCGCAGCAGGTCGAGCAGCGCCGAGCAGACGACGAGGTCGGTGCCCGCGACGTCGGTGAGGTCACCGAGGTCCCCGACGACGGCGGTGGTCGCGGTGACCGGGCCGGGCGGCGGGGAGGCGGCGGCGCGCGCGGCGAGGCCGGCGTCGCGGTCGTGGAGGAAC
>NZ_JBVPVA010000997.1:0-3215 GCF_055612215.1 Actinomycetospora sp.
CTCCGGCCCCGAGCACGCGATGCTGCGCCAGCTCGCCCCCGGTGAGCGCGTCCTGGTCGCCGGCGGCCTCGTGGACGACCGACCGACCCGCGTGCAGCCCGAGCGCCGTTCGCGCGGCAGCCAGGGCAACGGTGGCGGGCGTCGTCGCGGCAACGGCGGTGGGACCGGCTCCGGCCGCTCCCGCAACCAGTCGCGTTCCGGTCAAGGCACCAGCCAGCGGGGTGGCCAGGGCGGCGCCAAGCGCAGCCAGGGTGGACAGGGCGGTGGGCAGAGCACCCACACCGCGGCCTCGTTCAGCGGCAGCCGCCGCAGCCGCTGACTCGGACCTCGGACCGCCAGCCACCTGGCACCGGTGGACCGAACTAGTCAGGTGCGGTTGGACTCCCAGCAACCGACTACTGTTACCTCGACGACATCGGGGGATGTCCGGGGGGACGACGTGGTAGATGGTTACGCCCTGCTGGGCGTGCCGCCAGGAGCGGGCGAGGACGAGGTGCGACGCGCCTACCGCAAGGTGGTCCGCCGGCTGCACCCCGACCTGCAGCCGGAGCACCTACGCGAGGCGAGCGGTCACCAGCTCCAAGCCGTCAACGTCGCGCGCGACCAGGTGCTCGACGACATTCGCAGTCGCCCGAGCGCCGGGGACGTCCGCGACTGCGTTCCGTTCGTTCCCCAGCAACGCCGGCCGATGGAGTCGGTCGACGGCGACCGCACGAGCGGAAGACGCCGGGACGAGCACCAGGCGTGGCTGCGCGGGCAGCAGCAGCAGATCGACGAGTGGAACCGCGATCGCCAGGCGCGGGAGGAGCGCCGACGGCAGGCAGTAGCGCAGCAGTGGGCCCGGCCGAGGAGGTCGCTGCACACTCTCTCTCTCCAGGCCTTCGTGCTCGTCCTGGCCCTGGCTCTGCAGCTCGGTCTCGTGTGGGGCGTCCTGCACGGCATCGAGCACTTCACCTCGTTGGTGACGGCGGCGGCGCGGGGGTCCGCCGGTACGCAGGGGAGCACAGGCCTCGACCTGCGCCAGATGCTGGCACTCTTTGCCTCATGGAGGTCCTGACCCCGCGCGACGTGCCACTCGGCGGGCTCCGCGCGATGACCGTGCGCCGGACCCTCCCGCAGCGGCAACGCACCCTGATCGGCGCGTGGTGCTTCGTCGACCACTACGGCCCCGACGACGTCGCGGCCACCGGCGGCATGGACGTCGCCCCGCACCCGCACACCGGCCTCGCCACGGTCAGCTGGCTCTTACCGGCGAGGTGGAGCACCGCGACAGCCACGGCGTCCACGCGATCGTGCGGCCCGGCGAGCTCAACCTCATGGTCGGCGGCCACGGCGTCTGCCACTCCGAGGTCTCCCTGCCGGGCACCACGACGCTGCACGGGGCCCAGCTCTGGCTCGCCCTCCCCGACGCCGCGCGCGACACCCCGCGGTCGTTCGCCCACCACGCCCCCGAGCCGGTCGTCCTCGACGGCGGCACCGCGCGGGTCTTCCTCGGCACCCTCGCCGGGTCCTCGAGCCCGGTGCCGACCTTCTCGCCGCTGCTCGGCGCGGAGATCGTCCTCGAACCGCACGCGACGGTCGCCCTCGACGTCGACCCCGCCTTCGAGCACGGGATCCTCGTCGACACCGGCGGGGTGCGTCTCGGCGGGGCGGGCCTGACGCCGGCGGACGTCGCCGCCGCGGAGCTCGCCTACGTCGCGCCCGGGCCCGCGCGGCTCGACCTGACCAACGACGGCGACGCCCCGGCCCGCGTACTGCTGCTCGGCGGCACGCCGTTCGGCGAGCAGATCGTCATGTTCTGGAACTTCGTCGGGCGCACCCACGACGAGATCGTCGCGTTCCGGACGGCGTGGGAGGACGACCCCGAGGAGCGGTTCGGGCACGTCACGGGCTACGTCGGCCGCGACGGCAGCGTTGCCCGACTCCACGCCCCGGCGCTGCCGACCACGCGGCTGCGGCCCCGCGGCTGACCGTCCGTGACCGGAGCGTCTCACGGTGCGTGACCGTTCGGGGACAAATCCCGGTCTTGTGTGACTCTCAGTGCCTACTTTAGCGTAGCTCGCATCCCGCTTCACCCGGAAGCGCGGCTGGTCTAAACGGAGAGTCACCATGACCGAGCTGTCGACCCGTTCCGTCGCCCCCACCGCCGCCGCGGTCACGGACACCCCGGACCTCGCCGACCTGCGCAGAGCGGTGACCGGACCCGTGTGGGACCCGGGGGAGGTCGGCGTCGTCACCGAGCTCGCCGGCTTCAACCTTGCGCCCGTCCACGAGCCCGTGGCTGTCGTCGGGGCGACCTCCGCCAAGGACGTCGCCGCCACCGTCCGGTGGGCCCGCGCGCGGGGCATCGGCGTCGGCGTCGTCGCCACCGGCCACTCCGACGTCGAGCACCGGGGCGTCGTCGTGGTCTCCACCAAGCGGCTCGACCGCTGCGACGTCGACCCGGTCGCGCGCACCGTCACCGTCGGATCCGGCGTCAAGTGGTCGCGCGTGCTCGAGGCCGCCGCACCGCACGGGCTGGCCGCGGTCACCGGCTCCTCCTCGGACGTCGGCGTCGTCGGGTTCACCACCGGCGGCGGCATCGGCCCGATCGTGAGCCGCTTCGGCTACGGCTGCGACCGGGTCCGCCGCATGCAGGTCGTCACCGGTGACGGCGAGATCCGCGAGGTGACGCCCACCTCCGACCCCGAGCTCTTCGACGCGATGCTCGGCGGGAAGGACGCCGCGGGCATCGTCGTCGAGATGACCGTCGAGCTGGTCGAGATGACCCGCTTCTACGGCGGGTCGATCTTCTACGACGGGGCCGACGCCGCCGCCGTCATGCACGCCTGGCGCGCGTGGCAGCCGCAGCTGAAGGAGAACACCACCACCTCGATCGCGATCCTGCGCATGCCCGACATGGAGGGGGCCCCGCCGCCGCTGCGCGGGCGCACGGTCGTGCAGCTGCGCGTCGCGCACCTCGGCCCCGAGATCGAGGGGCTCGAGGTCGTGAGCCCGATGCGGCGCGTCGCCACCCCGATCATCGACATGGTCGAGGAGATGCCGGCGGCCGCGATGGACGCGGTGCACTGCGACCCGACCGACCCGCTGCCCTGCTGGGCCACCGGCGGGTTCCTGGGCTCGGTCGACGACGACGCGATCGACGCCCTGCTCGCGGCCGCCGGCCCGCAGCACGAGCTGCCGCTGATCATGGTGGAGCTGCGGGCGATCGGCGG
>NZ_JBVPVA010001007.1:0-2228 GCF_055612215.1 Actinomycetospora sp.
CCTACGAGGCGGACACCGACTTCGACTGCTCCACGGCGAGCCGGTCCACCAGGTCGTTCATCTCGTCGCCGGAATGACCCTTGGTCCAGCGGAAGGAGACGTCGCCGCGCTCGTTCACCGCGGTGATGAGCGGCTCCCACAGGTCCCGGCTGACCACCGGCTTCTTCGCGCTGGTCACCCAACCCCGGGCCAGCCAGCCCTTCCACCAGCCGTCGCGGAAGCAGTTCACGACGTAGGTGGAGTCGCTGACGACGACGAGGGGGCCGTCCAGGGCGCGGACCGCCTCGAGCGCCGCCCGGATCTCCATGCGCTGGTTCGTGGTGCCGGGCTCGCCGCCGCTGTCCTGCCGGCCGTCCCGGGTCGCCCAGGCCCAGCCGCCGGGGCCAGGGTTGCCCGAGCACGCGCCGTCGGTCCACACCTCGAGGGCGCCCTCGACGGCGGGCATGTCCGGGCGGGAGGGCTTCCTGGCCTTCGCGGAGGCCTTCGCCGACGTCCCCGACGTGGCCGGCGCGTTCTCCGCGCAGGCCGCGTGCGCCCACCGCTCCCCGGCCCGCGCGATCTCCTCGCCGGGGTTCACGGGCGAGGCGCAGACCCCGCAGGTGGTCGCGTACTTGGCGGTCATCGGCACCGGACCACCCTAGACAGCGCCCGATCAGGGGCGGGCGCGCAGCGCCTCGGTGAGGCCGGTGGCCACGGTCGGGGCGTCGGCGGTGTCGGGCCAGTGGCGCTCGAGGCGTCCGTCGGGGTCGACGAGGTAGGTGAAGGCGGTGTGCGGCATCGCGTAGCCGTCCGGGTCCTCGGGGTCGGGCCGGCGGCGGGCGAACACCCGGAAGGTCCGCTTGGCCGCCTCGACCTGCTCCGGGGTCCCGGTGAGCCCGGTGAAGCGCGGGTAGGAGGCCTCCAGGAACGCCCGCATCACGTCGGGGGTGTCGCGCTCCGGGTCGACGCTGACGTAGAGCGGCTGCACCCGTCCGGCGAGGTCGGGCGCCAGCGCGTCCAGGGCCGTGCTCAGCATCGTCAGGGCCCGCGGACACACCACGCGGCACGAGGTGAAGCCGAACTGCACCAGGAGCCACGTCCCGGGCCAGGACCCCGCGTCGACCGGGCTCCCGTGGTGGTCGACGAGCGAGAAGGCGACGTCGGTCGGCGCGCTCACGTCAGGCCAGCTCGAGCTCGTGGGCCGGCCCGGGCGCCACGTCGACGCGCAGGCCCGCGGAGGACCGCGTGGCGTCCACGTCCTGCCCGTCGATCCGCAGCCGCGCCCCCTCGGGGACGCGGCCCAGGACCACCGCGCCGTCGTCGTCGAGGCCCCGGCGGCGCAGCCGGGCGTGCAGCACCCCGTCGAGCACCTCGGCGCGGCTGACCTCGACGTCGCGCCCCACCTCGGTCAGAGCGGGCTCGGCGAAGTGCTCCGGACCCCACGGGCGCTGGTAGAGCTCGTGGAGCCCGTCGGGGACGTTCAGGCGCGCGTACCCGAGCAGGACGTTGCCGGTCATCGGTTCGATCTCGGTGCGGTTCCCGTCGGCGTCGGTGAGGGTGTCGTTGCGGGGGTAGTAGAGGGCGCCGCCGGACCAGGTGGGGGACATGTACCGGTCGGCGTGGGCGAGCACGCCGTCGAGGGTCGCGCGATCGCCCATCTCGGCGGCCCACGCCGCGACCCACCCCAGGTCGCAGGTGTCGTTCACCACGGTCTGCCCCATGACGTTCATGGCCGGGGTCGACCGCACGGAGATCGTGCCGTCGGGACCGGGGACGAGGAAGTCGGCGACCTGGCGCGGGTAGTGCTCGTGGACGAAGTCGTGGTTCCACGTGTTCATCAGCGCGCCGCACCAGGCGTCGACCCACGGGGCCTGCAGCGCGTTCGGCGCCACGACCTTGGTGTCCTCGAGGATCATCTGGTTGTAGTGGCCCGCGTCGTCGAGCCGGCCGAAGTCGGCCCAGGCGCGCTGGTAGCCGGCCACGACCTCCTCGGCGCGGTTCCCGCCGGCGATCAGGTCGTGCATCCGGAACCCGAGGATGGCGGGCTGGTTGCAGATCTGGAACACGCAGTTCGGCTCGCAGGCGATCCCGAGGTAGCCGTTCTCGACCATCTGCCAGTACAGGTGCTCGTCGAGCGAGTCGCGGTCGTAGGCGAACCGCTTCGGCTCACCGCCCCAGAAGAACGACCAGTGCTCGAAGGTGAGCGAGCCCGGGGCCGCGTAGCGGTCGTCGGCGAAGAGGTGGTCGTG
>NZ_JBVPVA010001102.1:0-2622 GCF_055612215.1 Actinomycetospora sp.
ACCGCGTCGTTCCTGGCCGCGCTCGCGGCCGCCGTCCTGACCTGGAACTCCGGGATCGCGGTCTACGGGCACGGCGCGTTCGCGGTGCACATGGTCATGCACCTGATGCTGATCATGGTCGTCCCGGCGTTCTGGGTGGCCGGGCACCCGCTGGAGCTGCTGCGCCACCACCTGCGGGGTGGTGCGGCGCGGGCCTTCGACGCGACCGTCGGCGGGCGCGTGGCGCGGGCGGTCACCTTCCCCGCGACGGTGCTCGTGGTCTACGCCCTGGTGATCGTGCTGACCCACCTCACCGGGTTCATGGAGGCGATGGCCGGCTCCATGACGCTGCACCACGGTGAGCAGGTGCTCTACCTCGTCGCCGGGCTGCTGTTCTTCCACACGGCGATCGGCGTCGACGTCCTCCCCCACCGCCCCGCCTACTTCGCGCGGTTCGTGCTCATGCTGCTGGCGATGGGCATCGACACCCTGGCCGGCATCGTGCTGATGCTGGCGCCGGCGACGATGTTCCCGTCCTACGACCTCGAGGGCGTACACCTCGGCGGGGCGATCATGTGGGTCGGTGGCGACGGCCTGATGATGCTGATCATGGTCCTGCTCGGCCGGCTCTGGGTCTCGGACCCGAGCGGGCGCGTCGACTTCGGCCCCTGGCTGGAGTCGGCCCGGCGCTCGGCGATCTCCGGCCAGACCGGGGACGACGGCGGGGCCGAGGACCTCGACGACGACGACGAGGCCCTCGCCGCCTACAACCGGATGCTCGCCCGGCTCGACCGCGGCGACTAGGCCGCCCCTGGTACCGTTGACCCTTCCGGGTGAGGCGTGGATCACGGGAGTCGGGCCATGGACGAGACAGCGGAGTGGCCGGCGCAGCTGCCGGTCCCGAGCCGGGGGGCGCATCCGACGGCGGAGCGCGGCGCCTGTGTGATGGAGTACGCCGCCCTGCTCAGCGGTGACCACCACACCGACCACCCGGTCGGGGTCCATCCGTTCCTCGCGACGCTGTGCCGGCGCTTCAACGACGTCCTCGGCGACGAGTCCCGCGCCGAACTGGTGCGGCTGGTCCCGGCGCTCCTCGGGACGGGCACCGGCGAGCGCCGGATGACGGCCGACGACCCGGGCTTCCGGGCGATCGTCGAGGTCCTCGACCGGAACCTGCGCCGGCGCGGGATCGACACCCCGCCCTCGCCGGTGACCCCGGGGTGGTCCGACCTCCCGGAAGAGCGGTTCCCGGACGAGCAGCGGCCCGAGGACCGGATCGACCCCGGCACCGGGGGCGGGACCGCCGTGCTCGACCGCCCCGTCGAGGCCCGGTCCCGCACCATCCGGTCGGCGGTGCTGGTGTGGGTGCATCGCGCCGAGGCCCGGCTCTTCCACGGGCGCGGTGACGACCGGGAGATGGTCGAGCTCCTCGAGGAGATGGTGCACGAGGTCCGGGCGGCCCAGGGGCTGGCGCCGGTGGCGACCAGCGGGCCGTACCGCCCGCGTCCGCCGGCATGATCGACGGGACCGGCGCGGCGGGAGCACACTGATCGTGTGGAGGGGTTCGAGCTCGGTACCGACGGCCCGTCGCTGATCCTGGCGGCGGTGGACGGGTCGACGACGTCGCTCCGTGCCGGCGCCTACGCGGTGGGTCTCGCCCGGCGCCAGCGCTCCGAGCTCGTCGTCATCACCGTGACGACGACGCCGTCGATGGCCTCGTTGTCCGCGGACGCCGTGACCGTACTCGCCGAGTCCGCGCACGAGCTCGCCGCCGACCTGCACGAGCAGGCCAAGGAGTACCTCCGCCTCCTGGAGATGGAGGCGCGGCTGGTGACGGTGCACGGCGACCCGTACATCGAGATCGTCCGGGCGGCCGACGACCTGCGGGCCGACGCCGTGGTCGTGGGCTCGTCGATGAAGGCCGGGCACCGGTTCGTGGGCTCGCTCGCCGTCCGGTTGATCAAGGCCGGGAAGTGGCCGGTGACGGTCGTTCCCTAGGTGCCTTCGGCCCGTGAGCACTTTCCCGTGTCATACGGCGGAATAGTGCTCACGAGCCGAAGGCACCTACCAGGTCAGCGGCAGGCTGCGCATCCCGTAGATGAACGTGCCCTCGCGGAAGTCGGCGCGGGCCGGGTCGGTCGTGGTGGCCAGCGTCGGGAAGCGGCGCAGCAGGGCCGGGAACGCGACGGCCATCTCCATGCGCGCCAACGGGGCGCCCAGGCAGTGGTGCACCCCGTGGCCGAACGCGACGTGCGGCGACGCGGCCCGCCCGACGTCGAGCCGGTCGGGGTCCTCGACGAGCGCGCGGTCGCGGTCGGCGGCGGCCAGCGCCACGAGCACCATGTCCCCGGCCGCGATCGCCTGCCCGCCCACCTCGGTGTCCTCGACCGCGACCCGCGGGACGCTCGCGTGCACGATCGAGAGGAAGCGCATGAGCTCCTCGACGGCGGGTGCGACGGCGTCCGGGTCGTCGCGGACCGTCGCCGCCTGGTCGGGCCGGCGCAGCAGCGCGAGCGTGCCGAGGGCGAGCATGTTCGCGGTGGTCTCGTGGCCCGCGATCAGCAGCAGCGAGGCGATCCCGATGAGCTCGTCGCGCGTGAGGTCCTCGCCGTGCTCGCGCACGAGCATCCCGAGCATGTCGTC
>NZ_JBVPVA010001208.1:0-1796 GCF_055612215.1 Actinomycetospora sp.
CGCGCCCCCGGGCCCGAGCACGCCCGCGCCGACGGCGACCGCCCCCAGCGCCACCGCGCCGAGCCGCCCGACGACGGCGGTGGCCACGAGCAGGTAGAGCGGCTCGGCGACGAGGACGACGAGGGCCGCCGCCGAGAGGGACAGGACCCGGCCCGGCCCGGCGTCGAGGGAGACGCTCATCGGGGGTCGAGGCCGAGGCCGGGGCCGGGGCGACGAAGTGGGAAAACTGTCACTGGGTGCAAGCGTCGACGCTTCGCTGGCAGCCGGGGGTGGTGAGCGGTCACAGCAGCGGGGCCGCCGCCAGGGCCCGGCGGACGTCGGCGACCACGTCGGCGGCGTCGGGGGTGCGGCTGTCGACGGTGAACCCGGACGCCGCCCGGTGCCCGCCGCCGCCCATCGCGATCGCGGCCGCGGCCACGTCCACCCGGCCCTTGCCGCGCAGCGAGGCGGTCCAGCGCGACGGCCCGACCTCCTTGAGCACCATCGCGACCTCGGCCTCGGCGGTGGTGCGCAGGACGTCGATGATGCTCTCCACCTCCTCCTGGCGGCCGCCGGCGATGTGCTCGGCCCGCGCGCACGCCCACACCAGGCCGAGCCCGCGGGCCTCGTCGGGCTCGAGGGTGGCGGTGGCGAGCACCGACGAGAGCATCCCCAGCCAGGAGAACGGGTGGGTGTCGAGCAGCGGGCGGGTCACCGCCTCCGCGTCCACCCCCGCGACGAGCAGGCGCGCGGCCATGTCGTGGGTGGCGGGCGAGGCGGCCCGGAAGTTGCGGGTGTCGGTGACGAGACCCGCGTAGAGGCAGCGGGCGATGGGGAGGTCGACGGGGGCGCCGAGCGCGTCGAGGAGGCCGAGGACGATCACCGCGGTTGCCTCGGCGTCGGGCTCGACGTAGTTGGCCGTGCCGAACCCGGCGTTGGACACGTGGTGGTCGATGACGAGGGTCGCGCCGGCGTGCTGCACGCGGGAGGCCAGCGGGCCGAGCCGGTCGAGGCTGCCGGTGTCGAGCACGACGAGCAGCTCCGGCGCCTCCGCGACCCGGCCCGCGGGCACGACCAGGTCGGCGACGTCGAGGTCGCGCAACGACTCGGCGGCGCGCTCGGGCGCGCCGAACGAGACGTGCACCCGGGCGCCGCGCCGGTGCAGCGCGAGACCGAGGGCCAGCGCGCTGCCGAGGGCGTCGGCGTCGGGGTTGACGTGGGCGAGCAGGACGACCTCGTGGGCCGCCGCGAGCATCGCGGCGGCCTCGTCACGTCCGACCGCCCGGGACGTCACCGCGCCGGGCCGTCGAGCGCGTCCGGGACGTCCGCGAGCTCCTCGTCGAGGTCGTCGAGCTCGTCGAGGTCGTCGTCCTCGCGCGGCTTGCGGTAGGGGTCGGGCTCCCCGGCGTAGCTGGCCGCGGCGGCCTGCGAGGCGACCTCCTCGTCCGCCGCCCGGGCGCCCGCGAGGAGCTCCTCCATGCGCGCGGCACCCTCGGGGACCGCGTCGAGCACGAACTCGATCGACGGCGTGTGCCGGACCCCGGTCTGGCGACCGACGGCGGTCCGGACGACGCCCTTGGCGCTCTCCAGCGCGATGCCGCTGGCCTGCCGGGCGTTGTCGTCGCCGTAGACGGTGTAGAACACCGTCGCCTCCCGCAGGTCCGCGGTGAGCCGGGCGTCGGTGATGGTGACCATCGCCAGGCGCGGGTCCTTCACCTCGTGCTCGAGCGTCGAGGCGACGATCTGGATGATCCGCTTGGCGAGCCGTCGGGCCCGCGGGGCGTCGGCCATCTCGGCCTTCCTCCTGGGAGCGTCAC
>NZ_JBVPVA010000016.1:0-7199 GCF_055612215.1 Actinomycetospora sp.
CGCCCCGGCGCGCGGGCCACCAGCTGGTACGACCCGGGGGCGGCGGCCTCGAGCCGGTAGCTGCCGTCGTCGGCGCCGTCGGTCCGCGCGGCCTGGTGCCCCGCCTCGTCCACGAGGGTCAGGACCGCCCCGGGCACGGCCGCGCCGTCCTCGGCGCGCACCACCCGGCCGGCGACCGCGGGCACCGACCGGCGCACCACGCCGTCGGGAGCCTCGCCGTCGGGAGCCACGCCATCGGACGTCGCGCCGTCGGACCCCGCGCCGTCGGACGCCGAGCCGTCGGACGCCGCGTCGTCGGGCGCCTCACCCTCGCGCGCCGGGCCGGCGTCGGCCGCGGGCGGGACCGGGGCGGGGGTCTCCTCGTCCACGGGCTGCGCGCGCCGGCGTCGGCGGGTGATCCGGTCGCTCACCAGGTCAGCGACGCCCACGACGAGGGCGAGGACGACGAGGCCGACGGTGACGAGGAGCCCGGAGCTGATCGAGGACGCCCAGTCGCCGCGGCTCGCCGCCAGCGAGCCGAAGAACACCGCGCCGACCGCCGAGATGCCGACGGCCGAGCCCACGCGCTGCCCGGTCTGGAGCACCCCGGCCGCCGTGCCGCCCTCCGCGGGAGGGACCTCCTCCAGGGCGAGCGTCTGGTTGGGCGCGACGACGAGACCGCCGCCGACCCCGGCGACGAGCAGCGGGAGGGCGATCGCCCAGCCCACGCTGGCGGGATCGGCCCGCAGGACCACGTCGGTCGCGACGAGGCCGATCACGACCCCCAGAAGCCCGGACACCACGAGGGGCTTGCCGAACCGGGAGATCAGCCGGCCGCCGACCGCGGAGGACACCGCGGAGCCGATCGCGAACGGGGTGAGGGCGAGACCCGCCTGCAGGGGGGTGAACCCGCGGCCCTGCTGGAGGAAGAGCGTGAGCACGAAGAAGATCGACGTGAACCCCGCGAAGTAGAGCAGGCCCAGCGTCGTGCCCAGGGCGTAGCTGCGGGTGCGCAGCAGGCGGAAGTTCACCAGCGGGTGCCCGTGCGACCGCCGCGCGCGCCGCTCCCAGGCCACGAAGAGCAGGACGAGCAGCACCGCGACCCCGACCAGCCACCACGGCGCCGCGGACGGGTCCCGTTCGGACATCACCAGCGGCAGCATCAGCGCGACGACGGCGGCGCCGAGCAGCAGCGCGCCGACCAGGTCCAGCGGCCGCCGCTCGCCCTTCGGCACGGCGCTGTCCCGCGGCAGCAGGCGCATCCCCAGCACCAGCGCGACGATGCCGATCGGCACGTTGACGTAGAAGACGTACCGCCAGCCCTCGAGGTCACCGCCCCACTGCAGGAGCAGCCCGCCCGTGAGCGGGCCCACCGCGGTGGAGATCCCGATCGCCGCGCCGAACAGCCCGAAGGCGCGCCCGCGCTCCCGACCCTTGAACAGCTGCTGGATGACCCCGATGATCTGCGGGTTCATCATCCCGCCGGCCGCGCCCTGGAGCAGGCGGGCGACCACGAGCATCGTCGGGTTCACCGACAGGCCCGCGACGGCGCTCGTCAGCGTGAACAGCGCCAGGGCGATCAGGAACATCTTCTTGCGGCCGCGGTCGTCGCCGAGGCGGCCGGAGGCGACCAGGACCAGGCCGAACGTGAGCGCGTAGCCGGAGACGACCCAGGACAGCTCCGCCGACGACGCGCCGAGCCCCTGCTGCATCGAGGGCAGCGCGACGTTGACGATCGAGACGTCGAGCAGCGTCATGAACCCCGCGACGAGGCAGACGACCAGGGCACGCCACCGGCGGGGGTCGGGCTCGTCGGGGGCGCGGGTCGTGCTCTCGGTCTGGTCGCGGGCGGTCACGAACGTCAGGATGCCCCCGCCGACGGTGCCCAAGCACGCGTTCGGCGGCTCCGTCCGTCACGCCCGAGGAGGTGCGCCGCCCCCGTGGAGGTGCTCAGCAGCAGGATCCTCATCCGCCCCCGCGACCCCGAGGCGGCCTGGGCGTTCTACGGCGGCGCCCTGGGCCTCGCGGTCTCCCGCGAGTTCCCCGGCGGGATCGTCTACTTCCTGGGCACCGGCTACCTCGAGGTGTCCGGGCGGTCGTCGTCGGCGCCCGTGGGGCCGGACGCGCTGTGGGTGCAGGTCCGCGACGTCGCGGTGGCCGAGGCCGAGCTCCGCGACGCCGGGGTGACGGTGACCCGGGAGACCCGCACCGAGCCGTGGGGGCTGCGCGAGTGCTGGATCGCCGATCCCGACGGGCGCGCGATCGTGCTCGTCGAGGTCCCGCCGGACCACCCGATCCGTAAGGACCTCCGGCCCAGGTGAACGGAAGTGGTCGCTCCGGCGACCAGGATCGTTCACATGGCGGCAGCCAGGGCCTCCAGCGCCGGGCGCGGGTCGTCGAACGGGGAGTCGCCGAGGACCTGGACGACGACGTGGTCGGCGCCCGCGTCGAGGTGGGCCTGCAGGCTCGCGGCGGCGGCCTTCGCGTCACCGATCCCGACGACCGCCCGGGCCAGCCGGTCGGAGCCGCCGCGGACGAGGTCGGACTCGTCGAAGCCCTGACGCAGCCACGAGTTCCGGTAGTTGGGCAGCCCGGAGTAGATCTCGAGGTGGGCGTGGGCCCGGCGCAGCGCGTCCTCCTCGGTCGCGCCGTCCACCCCGGTGATCGCCACGGCCTGCTCGGAGACGACCCACTTGTCCGGCCCCAGCGCCTCGCGGGTGACGCCGGTCTGGGCCGGCAGCACCAGGTAGGGGTGCGCGCCGTCAGCCCCGGTCCCGGAGAGCCCGATCATCTTGGGCCCGAGCGCGGCGAGCAGCCGGACCGGCCGGACGCCGGGCTCGACCTGCTCGGGGACGGCGTCCATGCGCTCGAGGTAGTCGCGGGTCGTCGCGAGCGGCTTGGCGTACGTGCCGCCGCGGCCGCGCTCGACCAGCGGGGCGTGGCTGATGCCGAGGCCGAGCACGAAGCGGCCCGGGTGCAGCGCGGTGAGGGTGCGCCCGCCGGACTCGGCGGCGATGGGGTCGCGCGCGTGGATGTTCGCGATGCCGGTCCCGACGACGAGGCGCTCCGTCGCGTTCAGGAACGCGCCGGCCTGCGTCAGGGTCTCCTTGCCGTAGGCCTCGCCGTAGAAGAGCGACCCGTAGCCCATCCGCTCGATGTCCCGCGCGACCTCGCACGCGGCCCCGATCGTCCAGGCGTCACTGCTCCACCAGACCCCGATGCGGGAGGGGAACTCGACGGCGGGACGCGACTCGCTGCTCGTCATGGGCCGGACGCTAGACCGGCTTCGGGTGCTCCGCCCGGCCGAGTAGCTGGGCCGAGCAGTGCTCCTGGGCGAGGCGGCGCAGGGCCGCGAGCAGGGTGTCGCCGAGGACCGTCCCGACGACGACGCCCTCGACCGTGCGGGCCCGGTCCCCGCGGTCGACGACGGCCGCGACCTCGCGCCGCGCGACGTCTTCCATCGCCTCCGCGTAGAGCCCGAGCTGGCGGGCGAGGTCGTCGTCGCCGAGGCGGTGGTAGGTGGCGAGGACCTCGACGGCGGTGTTCCAGGCCGGGTTGTGCGGCGCCACGTGCCAGCCGCGCTCGCGCACCAGGTCGGCCAGGGCCCGGTCGGCACCGGCCCGGGCCTCGTCGTCGTCCTCGGAGGTCAGCGGCGGCGTCGTCGTGGCCTGGGCCCGGCCCAGGGCCTCGTGCAGCGGGACGTCCGGGTCGTCGACCGCGGCCAGCACGTCGCGGGTCGCGGCGACCGAGAGGCCGCCGACGTCGATGAGCGCGCGCACCATGCGCAGCCGCCGGACGTGGCCCTCGTCGTAGGCGGCCTGGTTCGGGCTCGTGCGCTCGCCCGGCGGGAGCAGACCCTCCCGCAGGTAGTACTTGATCGACGCCACGCTCACGCCGCTGCGCCGGCTCAGCTCGCCGACCCTCATCCGGCCTCCCTGTCGACATCCCCGTTCGGATAGTAGTACTGTCCGTGCATCGGACAGCGTCACTATCCATACTGGAGGCCCACGGTGCGGTCCTGGAACCGGTCCCTCCTCGCGCTCGCCGGCGCGATGATCCTCCTGACCCTGGTGTGCGTCGTCGGCCTCCTGGTCGACCCGCGCACCCTGCTCGGGCAGCCGATCTGGGCGAAGCCGCTGAAGTTCTCGGTCTCCTTCGTCCTCTACGCCCCGACGCTGGCCTGGATGATCAGCCTGGTCCGGGGCGCCCGGGCGCAGCGACTGGCCTCGCGGGCGGGCACCGTCGTCGCGGTCACGTCGGTCATCGAGATGGTCGCGATCGTCGGGCAGGTCGTGCGCGGCCGCGCCAGCCACTTCGACGTCGCGACGCCGTTCGACACGGCCGTCTGGTCCGTCATGGGCACCTCCATCGCGGTGCTGTGGGTCGCGAACCTCGTCATCGCGGTGGTGCTGCTGCGCGAGCGGTCGCTGCCTCCCGCGACGGCGTGGGCGGTCCGGCTCGGCCTCGTCGTGGCGCTGCTCGGCATGGCCGTCGCGTTCCTCATGACGAGCCCGTCCGGCTACCAGGTCGCGCAGGCGAAGGCGACGGGGTCGATGCCCGCGGCGGGCGCCCACGCCGTCGGGGTCCCGGACGGCGGGCCCGGCCTGCCGCTGCTCGGGTGGTCGACGACGGGCGGCGACCTGCGGATCGGCCACTTCGTCGGGCTGCACGCGCTGCAGGCGATCCCGCTGCTCGCGCTGGGGCTCGCGCTGCTGGCCGGCCGGGTGGCGGTGCTGCGCTCGGAGCGCGTGCGCGCCCAGCTGGTCGGGGTGGGCGCCGCGGCCTGGCTGGGCCTCACCCTGCTGCTGACGTGGCAGGCCCTGCGCGCCCAGCCGCTGCTCGCGCCCGACGCGCTCACCCTCGCCGTCGGGGCCGGCCTCGTCGTCGCCGCCGCGGGCGCGGCCGCCGTCGTGATCGCCCGCGGGTCCCGCCCCGTCGCCCCGGCCGAGGCGCCCGCCCCGGCCCCCGTGTGAGGAGTCCGGCCGTGCGCCTCGTCCCCGTCTACGTCCTGCTCTCGGCCGTCGGCCTCGTCGGCACGTGGTGGTTCAACCTGTCGTCCGCCGCGGCCGGGGAGGACTACCTGGGCGGCTGGTTCGGGACCGCGGCGAGCTCCTCGGCCGCCGTCGACATCCTCGTCACCGGCCTCGCCGCCGCGATCCTCATGGTCGTGGAGGGCCGGCGGCTCGGGTGGCGGCCCTGGGTCCTCGTGCTGCTCGTCCTCGGCTCGTTCGCGATCGCCGTGGCGTTCGTCTTCCCGCTCTTCCTCGCCTGCCGCGAGGTCACGCTCTCGCGGCGCCCGGCACCCATCACCACCGGAGGTCCGTCATGACCGCACCGTCCTACGTCCGCCGCAGCGCCGAGATCGAGGGCGACTTCGTCGTGCTGGTCATCGGCACCCACGTCAACCGCTGGCGCGACGTCCGGGCCTGGCTGCCAGTCTTCCGCGCGATGCCGCGGATGGTCCGCGAGCTCGAGGCGCATCCCGAGCTGGGCCTGCTCAAGGCCTACGGCGGGTGGATGTTCGGCGGCCCGACCTACATCCAGTACTGGCGCTCCTACGACCACCTCGTCGCCTACGCCCGCAGCGCGGGCAACGAGCACCTCCCGGCGTGGCGGGCCTTCAACCGGGCCACGCGGGCGCACGGCGACGCCGTCGGGGTCTTCCACGAGACCTACCGGGTGTCGGCGGGCCAGTGGGAGACGATCTACGGCGCGATGCCCGACGTCGGGCTGCTCGGGGCCGCGGGCAGCCAGGAGCTGCGACGCCGGAGCACCTCGGCGTCGCGGATGGGCACGCGCACGGAGGAGGCCGACACGGCTCCGGTCGAGGCGCCGGCCCCGGCCTGATCTCAGGACCCGGGCCGCCCCCGCTCCGGGACCGGCCGCCGGGCCCCGGTACCGGCCGCCGGCCCGCGGTACGCGCGGCCGGTGCGCCACCCTCGCGGGGGACGACCCGGCCGTTCGTACTGTTCGAGGGCGAGGTCAGAGGCCGAGCCGGCGGGCGATCAGCATCTTCTGGACCTCGCTGGTGCCCTCGCCGATCTCGAGGATCTTCGAGTCGCGGTAGTGGCGGGCCACGGGGTACTCGTTCATGAACCCGTACCCGCCGAAGATCTGCGTGGCGTCGCGGGCGTTGTCCATGGCCGCGTTGCTCGAGACGAGCTTGGCGATGGCGGCCTCCTTCGTGAAGGACACCCCGGCCGCCATCTTCTCGGCCGCGTGCTGCCAGGCCAGCCGGGCGGTCACCGCGCGGGTCTCCATCTCGGCGATCTTGAACTGGATCGCCTGGTAGGTCCCGATCGCGGCGCCGAACGCCTGCCGCTCCTGCGCGTAGCGCACCGACTCGTCGACGCAGCCCTGCGCCGCCCCCGTCGAGAGCGCGGCGATCGCGACCCGGCCCTCGTCGAGGATCGACAGGAACTGGGCGTAGCCGCGGCCGCGCTGCCCGATCAGGTTCTCCTCGGGCACGCGGCAGTCGGAGAAGGCCAGCTCGTGGGTGTCCGACGCGTTCCAGCCGACCTTGGAGTAGCTCGGCGCCACGGAGAACCCGGGGGTGCCGGAGGGCACCAGGATCGCACTGATCTCCCGCTTGCCCGTCGACTCGTCGCGGCTGGTGACCGCGGTGACGGTGACGTGGGAGGTGATGCGCGTGCCCGAGTTCGTGATGAACGCCTTCGAGCCGTTGATGACCCAGTCCCCGCCGTCGACCTGCGCGGTCGTCTTCGTCGCCCCGGCGTCCGAGCCACCGCCCGCCTCGGTGAGCCCGAAGCCGCCGAGCGCCTTCCCCTCGGCGAGCGCGGGCAGCCACCGCTGCTTCTGCTCGTCGGAGCCGAAGCGCGCGATCGGCATGATCCCCAGCGACACCCCGGCCTCGAGGGTGATCGCCACCGACTGGTCGACGCGGCCGAGCTCCTCGAGCGCGACGCACAGCGCGACGTAGTCGCCGCCCATGCCGCCGTACTCCTCGGGTACCGGCAGGCCGAACAGGCCCATCTCGCCCATGGTGGCGACGAGGTCGTAGGGGAACTCCTCGCGGATGTAGTAGTCCGCGATGACGGGGGCGACCTCCTTCTGCGCGAAGTCCTCGACGGTCGCTCGGAGGGCCTCGTGCTCCTCGGACAGTTGCATGATCATTCCTCTTCGGCGGGGGTGACGGTGACCAGCGGCGCGTCGAGCGCGACGGTGGCGCCGGCCTTCGCGGGCAGGTCGGTGACGACGCC
>NZ_JBVPVA010000039.1:0-6835 GCF_055612215.1 Actinomycetospora sp.
GCCCCGCGGTCGACTCCGGTCCGGGCTCGCTCGCGCGGCTCGGCGACCACGTCCTCGACGTCCACACGGGCGCCCGCAGCGGCGGCGCCGTCGTCGTCACCGACGCCGGGCTGCGTGCCACCGGCATCGTCGACGAAGCCCTCGCCGTGCTCGCCGCGGTCGGCTGCCCGACGGTCGTCGTCGACGACGTCCCCGGGAACCCGACCGTGCCCGCCGTGGAGGCGGGCGCCGCCGTCGTCGCCGGGGCCTTCCCCGGGACGCGGCCGGTCGTCGTGGCGCTCGGGGGCGGCTCCGCGCTGGACGCGGCCAAGGGCATCGCGCGGCTCGTCGCCGCGTCGTCCGGACCGGGGTTGCCCGTGGTGGCGGTCCCGACGACGGCGGGCACGGGCGCCGAGACCAACGGCTTCGGTGTGCTGGAGGACCCGGCGCGGCGGTGCAAGGTCTACTGCGGCGACGCGAGCACCACCCCGCGGATCGCCGTGCTCGACCCGCTGCTCACCCACGGGCTGCCGGCGGGCCCGACCGCGGCGACCGGGGTCGACGCGCTCGTCCACGCCGTGGAGTCGCTGGTCAGCCGGGGACGCAGCCCGGTCTCGGAGGCGTTCGCGGCGGAGGCGCTGCGCCGGGTGTGGCGCTGGCTGCCCGTCGCGGTGACCGACGGCGGCGACGCGACGGCGCGGGCCGAGATGCTCGTCGGCGCCCACCTCGCCGGGCAGGCGCTCACCCGGAGCGGGCTCGGCCTGGTGCACGCGCTGGGCCACGCGATCACGGCCCACCACGGCATCGTCCACGGCCGGGCGCTCGGGACGGTGCTCCCGGAGGTCGTGGCCTGGTCGCTCGACGGGAGCGGGGCGGGTTCGGGCGGCACGGGTCCCGACGACGGGGCCTGGGCGCGGGTCGCGGAGACCCTCGGCGTGCCGGTCACCGCACTGCCCGAGGCGCTCGCGGGCTGGTGCGAGGCCGTCGGGGTGGCGACCGGCCTCGACGGCGAGGCGCTCGGTCTCGGCCGCCCCGAGATCGACGCCCTCGCCACCACCGCGGCCGCCGACCCCGTGGGCCGCAACGCCCCGCGGAGCGCGGACCGCGGCGCCCTCGCCGGGCTCCTCACCCGCTCGGTGCGGTGAGACCCGGGGTCAGTGCTTGCGGACCACCGTCTCGGCCCGGCCCTCGCGCCACACCGTGATGTCGAGGTGCCCGCCGCCCACCGCCACGGACGACGCGCCGACGATGTCCGCGCGGAGGAACTGGTCGAACGTGCGGCCGCGCAGGTCGAACCCGGTCTCGGCGAACAGGGCGTCGGCGAACCGCCCGTGCAGTGCGGGGTCGCGGACGTCCTCGACCGTGCCCCACACCTTCGCGTCGCCCTCCGTGACGTGCGTGTCGACCGTGGCGGTGTGCAGCGTGAAGCGGGGGTCGGCGGCCAGGTCGGCGAACTTCGCGGTGTCCGGCATGCCGACCAGCCACAGCTCGCCCTCGAAGATCCGCGGCTCCATCGGACTGATCCGGGGGAATCCGTCGGGGCGCAGGGTGCCGAGCATGCACAGGTTGCCGGTCGCGGCGTGCCGGCGCGCGAAGACCTCGGCGATCGTCGGCGCCGCCGCCGCGAACCCCGCCCAGCCGGCCATCCGGTGACGGTAGCGCCCGGACGAACCGCCCAGAAGGTCCGTCGCCGGTGCGCGGACCCCGCATTTGTGGATATGCAACAGAACCCGGCGCCACCTCCTCGCTTCCCGCGTAGAGCCACGCCGACCGCGTCCCTACCGTCGAGGGGTGTGATCGCACGAGGACCGGCTCCCGCTCCCGGGAGCCGCGCGGACGGGTCAGCGCCGAGCTCCCCGCGCACCGTCCCGCCCGTGCGCACGAAGACTTTCCCGACCACCGCTCCCCGGTGTCCCTGGAGGACCGCATGACGATCACTCCCCCCGCACTCCGCCCGCGCGAGACGACCGCCAACACCGAGGTCGTCCCCGAGCACGTCACGCGCGTCAACGAGGCGAAGACCCCCACCGGCCCCGGCCGACCGGGCGCGAGCCGCGCCCACATCACGCCCTCCACCGCGCACCTGTCCGTCGAGGACGTCGAGCGCATCGGCGCCGAGCTCGAGGCCATCCGCGACGAGGTCATGTCCTCCCTCGGCGAGGCCGACGCCCGCTACATCCGCCGTGTGATCCGCAGCCAGCGTGGCTTCGAGATCGCGGGCCGGGCCCTGCTGCTCGGCGCCCTCTTCCCGCCGGCGTTCCTGCTCGGGACCGCGTCGCTGGGCGTCGCCAAGATCCTCGAGAACATGGAGATCGGGCACAACGTCCTGCACGGGCAGTGGGACTGGATGCGGGACCCGGAGATCCACTCCACGACCTGGGAGTGGGACCACGTCTCGACCGCCGCGAGCTGGCAGCAGACGCACAACTACCTGCACCACACGTACACCAACGTGCACGGCAAGGACCGCGACATCGGCTACAACGTGCTGCGGGTCGACCCCGACCAGCCGTGGCACCCGCAGTACCTGTTCCAGACCGTCACGAACCTGGGCCTCGCACTGATCTTCGAGTGGGGCATCGCGGCGTTCGACCTCGAGCTCGACGAGGTCGCCGACGGCCGCGCCACCTGGGCCGACAAGATGCCCGAGATCAAGAAGATGGCCCGCAAGGCCGGCAAGCAGGCCCTCAAGGACTACGTGGTGTTCCCGGCGCTGTCGGGCCCTTCGTTCGTCCCGGCCGCGCTGGGTGGCCTGCTCGCCAACACCATCCGCAACGTGTGGTCGCACGCCGTGATCTTCTGCGGGCACTTCCCGGTCGAGGTGGAGACCTTCGACGAGGAGCGCCTGGAGAACGAGTCGCAGGCCGAGTGGTACGTCCGCCAGATGCTCGGCTCGGCGAACCTCGAGGGCTCGCCCCTGCTGCACCTGATGACCGGCAACCTCTCCCACCAGATCGAGCACCACCTCTTCCCGGACATGCCGTCCAACCGCTACGCGCAGGTCGCGCCGAAGATCCGCGATCTCTGCCGCCGGTACGGCCTGCCCTACCACGCCGGCCCGATGTGGAAGCAGTACGGCGGCGTGCTCTGGAAGATCGCGCGGCTCTCGCTCCCCGGCGGGCATGCGACGATCGAGAAGCGGCAGCGGCGCGCGCTGCCCATCGGACGCGACGCCGTGGCCACGTTGCGCCGCCTGCGCGATCGAGTTAGTCCGGCCGCCGCCTGACCGCCGCTCTTATCCTGCTCGTCGGCCCCGGGATGCGATGATCCCGCGGTGGCCGACGCGCAGGAGTGGCGGGAGGAGCGGAAACGGTTCGTGAACGATGATCACGAGGCCCTCGGCCCGCTCGCCGAGGAGTTCGTCTCGCTGAGCGAGGCGCTGTCCGTGGTCGAGGAAGGCCTCGGCGTCGGCGAGGTCCTCGAGCGGATCGTCCGGTCCGCGCGGGCCGTGGTCGGGGCCGACGTCGTCTCGGTCACCTGGCGCCAGGACGGCGAGTTCACGACGCCGGTCGAGACCGACCCCGTCGCGAGCAAGGCCGACGCCGTGCAGTACGAGCACGGCGAGGGCCCGTGTGTCGAGGCCACCATGCAGGGCGGTCTCGGGTTCGCCGCGTCCTCCGACCTGCGCAACGACTCCCGGTGGCCGAAGTTCGGCCCGGCGGCCGCCGACCTCGGGCTCCACTCCGTGCTCGCCACCGGCATGTTCCCCCGCGACGCGGGACCGCGGATGGGTGCGCTCAACTACTACTCGCGCACCCCGGGCGGGCTCGACGACGCCGACCGCGACGTCGCGCTGGTGTTCGCCACCCACGCGGCCGTCGCGCTGCGCGGCGCCCAGGTGTTGGAGGCGGCCGAGCTGCGCGCCACCCAGCTCGGCGAGGCGGTTCGCTCCCGCGACGTCATCGGGCAGGCCAAGGGCATCCTCATGGAACGCCGAGGACTGACCGCCGACGAGGCCTTCGACACCCTCCGCCGGACCTCGCAGGACCTCAACGTGAAGCTCCGGGACCTCGCGCAGACCCTGGCGGACCGCCGTTCCGAACTCTGATCTGTGATCCGAGTCACGATTCGACGTTCGCACCGTAGGCGAACCTCACGCTGACCCTCCCGTCGAGACCGTGCGGGCTCACCCGAGCAGCGTTCGCTCCGCGGAGGTGCGCCATGACCACAGTCGTCCCCGGCACGCGCGAGGCCCGGCGCGCCGAGCCGGTCACGCCGCCGGCCCCGGTCGTGGCGAGCGATCCGCGGCGGAAGCAGGCCCGCGTCGCCGCGATCCGCCGGGGCCGGGAACACGCCGAGGTCAGCGCCGGCGTCGGGCTCTGCCGGTACGACGACGGGTGCGTGGCGCTCGCCGCCGTCGGCCCGAGCGGACCCGCCCAGGTCCGGTCCCTCCGCTCGCTGCGCGCCCGCCTCGCCCGCGAGGCCTGGGCGGAGCTCGTCGTGGACCTCTCCGCGCTCGAGGGCGACTGCGGACCGGCCCTCGTGCGGGTGCTCGGCCAGCTGCGCATGCAGCGGCTGACCGCGGGGGCGCGGGTCGAGGTCCACGGCGCGCCGCCGGCCCTGGCCGCCGCGCTCGGCGCCAGCCCGGCGACCGTGTACACCGTCCACGACGAGCCGCCCGCGCGCTGAGGCGCCGCGGGCTCGCCCGGCCCGGGTGGGTCAGCCCTCGACGGCGGGCTCGGCGAACGTCGCGCCCCGCAGCGCCAGTGCCACCTCGAGGCGCGCCACCGGGTCGTCCAGCGCGCCCGCGAACGACTCCTTCAGCCGGGCGAGCCGGTAGCGGACGGTCTGCGGGTGCACGTGCAGCAGGCCCGCGGTCTCGGCGATGTCGCCGTGCGCGTCGAGCCAGGCCCGCAGCGTCGTCACGGCCCGGTCGCGGGCGGAGGAGGTCATGCGGCGCAGCGGCTCGAGGCGCTGGGCGACCAGGTCGGCGGTCACCGAGACGTCGGCGTGCAGCAGGAGGGCGAGCAGGTGGTCGTCCGCGCGCACCAGGCCCGACGTCGGGCGGGCGGAACGCGGGCGGTCGTCGTCGGGCTCCGGGCCGATCTCGCCGGACACGACCAGCGGCCACGCGGCGCGGGCCCGCTCCACGGTGCGCGCCACCTCGTCGACGGACACCGTCGGGCCGACCACGGCCGGCACCCCCGCGGCGGCCTCGACGAGCGCGTCGCCGCGCCCGGGCCCGTCGGGATCGGGCACCACGAGCACGCCGAGACCGTCGACGCGCGAGCCGAGCACGTCGCCGGGCAGCCGCCGGCACAGCGCCGGCATCGCGTCCTCCTCGCAGATCGCCACCGCGAGCGAGCGGGGCAGCGCCCACTCGGCCTCGCGGACGAGGCGCTCGAGCTCGGGCCCCTCCGCCGGGGGCGTGCGCACCAGCGCCGCCACGAGGGTCTGACGGCGGGCCTGGCGGGACCCCGCGGTCAGGCTCTGCTCGTGCGCGTAGCCGGCGACCGACGCCGCCGCCAGCTGTTCGATGTACTGGAAGAGCGCCTCGGCGAGCCGGAAGATGCCGTCGGGTCCGAGGCCGTAGGAGTCGCTGCCCGCCGAGATGCGGCGCCACATGACCCGCGACCCGACGCGGTAGGCGCTCTGCAGTGCGTCCATGGTGCGCCCGTGGCGGTGCTCGACCCGGCCGAGCTCGAAGTAGACCCGGGTGTCGGGCAGGTCGTCGTCGGTCCCGAGCAGGCGCAGGAACTGTCCGAGGGCCACCGAGACACCCCGGCGGATGTTCTGGCCGAACTCACCGTCCATCGACAGCGCGTACTCGGCGACCTCGCCGCGCACCTGCTCGATGATGTCGTCGCCCGCCTCGAGGACCACCGCGCGCATCCGGTCGGCGGCCTCCGGGGGCACCTCGGCCCAGGGGTGGCGCCCCGGTTCCCGCTCGGGGCAGCCGACGGCGTGCAGCGTCACCCGGCCGTCGCCGTCCGCGCACGCCGAGGGAGCCGTCCCGGCCCTCGCTCCGTCCACCACGACGCCATTGTGGCGTACCCGGGGCGGGAGTGGTCGTCGTCGCGACCCGGACCACTGGGAGACCGGCCCGGCCGTGGTCGACGGACAGCGCCACCGACCGCCCCCGTCACCCGAGGGCGCGGCTCCGAACGGTGTCGGTGCCGGTCGATACGCTGGGACCACGCGGAGCACACCCGTCCGCGTCGCCACCGCAACCGACCCTGGAGCACCGCCGTGTCCTCGCTCACCGCCCCCGCGCCCGCCGCCACCGTCCGGGTCGGTGCGGGCACGACGGCGGGCGAGGCGGTCCGGGGTGCCGGGCTGCCGGGCAACGGGCCGCAGGCGGTCGTCGTCGTCCGGGCGCCCGACGGCACGCTCAAGGACCTCGCGTGGCGTCCCGAGGACGACGTCGACGTCGAGCCGGTCGCCGCGGACACCGAGGACGGGCGGGCGGTGATCCGGCACAGCGCGGCGCACGTCCTCGCGCAGGCCGTGCAGGCGCAGTTCCCGGAGGCCAAGCTCGGCATCGGCCCGCCGGTGACCGACGGCTTCTACTACGACTTCGCCGTGGACCGGCCGTTCACCCCCGAGGACCTCGCGTCGCTCGAGAAGGCGATACGCAAGATCATCAAGGCGAAGCAGCGCTTCGTGCGCCGCGAGTACGCCTCCCTGGACGCCGCACGCGCGGAGCTCGCCGACGAGCCGTTCAAGCTCGAGCTCGTCGACCTCAAGGGCACCGCCGACGCCGAGGAGGACGGCGAGATCATGGAGGTCGGCGCCGGCGCGCTGACCGCGTACGACAACGTGCACGCCCACACCGGCGAGCGCGTGTGGGGCGACCTGTGCCGCGGCCCGCACATCCCCACCACCGGCTACATCCCGGCCTTCGCGATCACCCGCA
>NZ_JBVPVA010000112.1:0-4399 GCF_055612215.1 Actinomycetospora sp.
CGATGGCCAGGAGGTCCTTCCCGGCGTCGAGCACCTCGGCGGTGATCTTGGTGTTGGAGCGGATCCCGAGCAGGGACACCCCCGACAGGGCGTCGGCCAGCTCGTCGCCGGAGAGCGACCCGGGCCGCTCCTCGACCTCGAGTCCGGCGCGGCGGAACGCCTCGGCGGCGGTCGGGTGGATGCTCTCCAGCAGTAGGACCTTCACGGGGCGAGCGTACTGTCGCCCCGGGCCGTCCGGACCGCCCCCGATCCCCGAACGGCGACTTTTCGCAGCTCAGCGCCACCGTGATCGGGGCCACCCTCACTCCCGGACCCGCGTGACCGTCCCTCGCTTGACGGCAGGTCTTTAGATCATCAAAGTAGTCAGCGGACCGACGTCGCGCCGCCTGCTGCCGAGACCCGGTCTCCCCTGCTGCCGGCCGCGGTCCTCCCCCCGGACCACGACCGGCCCGGGTCGGCTGGCCGGGCCCGCGTCCCCCCGCGCAGCGGTCAGCCGACCCCCTCGTCGTCGCCCGCCACCGGTCGCGGTCCGTCCGCCCGCGCGGCGTCCAGGGCGGCTCGGACCGCCGGGCCGTCCCCGGCGCGCGTCCGCAACGACGTCGCCATCTCGTGCAGGAGCTCGGTCAGCGTGCGCCGGAGCTCCGGGTCGGCGGCCAACCGGGGCTCGACCCGGCGCACGGCCGCGTCGAGGTCGGCGGCGAACAGGCCGAACATGGTCTCGATCGCCGAGCGCCCGGGGGCGGTCAGCTCGACGAGGACCCGTCGCCGGTCGCCGGGATGCGGCGTGCGCTCCACGAGGCCGGCGGACACCAGTCGGTCGACCAGGGTGGTCGCGCTCCCGGCCGTCAGCCCGGTCCGCCGGGCGATGACCATCGGGGTCAGCGGACCGTCGTGGAGCAGCTGCCCCAGGACGGCGGCCTCGGTGGTGCTGACGTCGAGACCGCCGGCCATGGTCCGGCGGTAGTCGTCGCTCGCCACGATCAACGCGCGCAGGTGTTCGGCCACGTCGCGCACGTCGACTCCTCGTTGCGGCACCCGGACCAGTCGTTCGCGAACGTAGACACGGTCGGCCGGGCTCGCCACAGTCGCGGTGTGGGGGGTGGCGCATGACCGGACCGGGAGGCCCGCAGCCCCCGATCGTCGTCGGCCGGGTGCCCGAGCGGGACGAGCTCGCCGCCGCGGTCGACCCGGGACGCCCCGACGGCACCGTGACCGTGGTCGTCGGCGAGCCGGGGAGCGGCAAGACCACCCTGCTCGACGAGGTCGTCGCCCGCTCCACGCGTCGCGTGCTCCGCACCACCGGTGTCGAGGGCGAGGCAGTGCTGCCCTTCGCGGGTGCGGGCGACCTGCTGCTGCCGCTGCGCGAGCACGTCGACGGGCTGCCCACGGTGCAGCGCGAGGCCCTCGAGGTCGCGCTGGTGCTGCGGTCCGGCACGGCGGCCGGTCCCCTCGCCGTGTGCTCCGCGGCGCTGAGCACGTTCGCGGCGGCCGCCGAGAGGAAGCCGCTGCTGCTGGTGGTCGACGACTTCCCGTGGCTCGACCCGCCGTCCCAGCAGCTGCTGCTGTTCGTCGCGCGCCGGCTCGCCCCGGAGCGGATCGCCCTGCTGCTCGCCGTCCGCGACGAGGTCCCCGTCCACCCGGCGATCTGGCGCCTGCCGACGGTCCGGCTCGGGCCGCTGAGCCCGGAGGAGAGCCGGGAGCTGGTGCGCGCGCTGCCGGTGCGCACCTCGCCGACGATGCTGGAGAGGATCGTCGAGTGGGGCGGCGGCAATCCGCTGGCCGTCGTCGAGACCGCCCGCGTCGCGGGGCCCGACCTGCTCCTGCCGGGGACGTCGAGCCCCGCGCTCCCGCCGGGGTCGAGCCTCGAGCGCACCTGGACCGCCGCGCTCGACGCCCTGCCCGCCCGGACCCGGGACGCGCTCGCCGTGCTCGCCCTGAGCCGCTCGACCCGGCGGGACGAGCTGGATCCCGTGCTCGCCGACCTCGGGCTCGGCGCCGAGGACCTCCTGCCGGCGGAACGGCGTGGACTGGTGCACCGCTCCGGGGAGGAGGTCTGCCTGCGTCACGGACTCCTGCGCCCGCTCGTCGACGCCCGGACCGCCCGGGACCTCCGGCGGCGCGTCCTGCACGGGCTGGTGCGCCACGCGTCGCCCGACCTGGCGGTCTGGTACCGCGCCGAGGCCGCGGAGGCCCCCGACGACGACCTCGCCGACGACCTCGTCGCGGCGGCGCAGGACGCCCGCCAGCGGTCCGGGCTGCTGGCGGCCGCGCGGATCGGGGCACGCGCCGCGGACTTCACCGCCGACCCGGAGACGCGGGGGCGACGACTACTCGCCGCCGCCGCCGACGCGTCGATCTCCGGGGGCGGCGCCCTCGCGGTGCGCTGGTGCGAGCAGGCCCTGGCGCTCCACGACGACCCGCTGTTCGTGGCCGACGTCCAGATGGTCCGGGTGCGGACGCTGGCCTGGCTCGACCCGGTCCAGGCCGCCGAGCACCCGATGCGGGCGGCCGACGCGGTGCTGCCCCACGACACGGCTCGGGCGTCCCGGCTCTACGTCGAGGCGGTCACGCCCCTCGCCATGACCGGGCGGCTGCGGGAGATGGAGCGGGCCGCCGAGCGCGCCCGCGAGACGGCCGGCCTCTCGCCGCTCGGGCTCGCCACCGTCGCGCACGCCTACGTGCTGCGGGGGCGCCGCACGGAGGGCCAGGCCGTGCTCGACGAGCTGGTGGCGACCGCGGCCGAGGCCGACCCGCTGTGGGACGCGCAGGCGCTGGTCATCGGCGCGCAGGCCGCGGCCTACCTCGAGCGCTTCGACGACGCCCGGCGCCTCTTCGGTGCGGTGACCGCGACCGCGCGCCGGATCGGGGCGCCCCAGGTCCTCGCCTACGCCCTGGTCGTCCGCGCCGAGCTCGACTGGTGGGCCGGTCGGTGGCCCGCCGCGTACGCCGACGCGACCGAGGCCGTGGAGTGGGCCGAGGAGGTCGGCCAGGCCGGCAGCCGGGCGTACGGGCTGACCTTCCTGGCCCGCGTGGAGGGGGTGCGCGGCGACGCGGCGGGATGCCGGGCGCACAGCGAGGAGGCCACCAGGATCGCGCGCTCCCTCGGCATCGAGAGCCTGGCGGTGTACGCCGCCGCCGCGCTGGGGGGCGGCGCCCTCGCCGCCGGCGAGCCGGCCACGGCGGCGGCCCACCTCGCGCGGGCCCGGCGGTTGTGTGAGACCCAGGGCGTGGAGTGCCTCGCGGTGGTCCCGTTCGCCGGTGACCTCGTGAGGGCCACCATCCACGAGGGCGATCGCGCGGCGGCCGAGGACGTGGTCGGATGGGTGGCGGCGGCGGCCGACCGCACCGGGTCGGCGTATGCGGAGGCCGTGGCCGCCCGCGGACGTGGGGTGCTGGCCGAGGACCCGGACGAGGCCGAGGAGTGGTTCGCGGCGGCCCACCGGGCGCACGACCGCCTCGCCGCGCCCTACGAGCGCGCCCGCACCCTGCTGGCCCACGCCGAGGTCCGACGGCGGGGGCGGCGACCGGGGGCCGCCCGATCGCTACTCCTCGAGGCCGAGGCGACGTTCGCCGCGCTCGGGGCCGACCCGTGGACCGCGCGGGCGCGCAGCGAGCTCGCTGCGGCCGGATACCGCGGCACCCCCGGCGAGGGCTCACCGCTGGCGACCCTGACCCCGCAGGAGTTCCAGATCGCGCGGGGCGTGGCCGAGGGCCAGAGCAACGTCGAGGTCGCCGCCGGCCTCTTCGTGTCCCGCAAGACCGTCGAGTTCCACCTGACGCGCATCTACCGCAAGCTCGGCGTGCGCTCCCGGACGGAGCTGGCCACCGAGTTGACGCGTCGGGACATCCACTAGGGATCTCCCGGATCCCCGGCGCGCGGATCACCCGGCAGACTCAGTCGCGAACACGGAGAGTACAGACCTGGGCGGAGGTGGCGGGGTGAGCACGACCGAACGGCCGGGCTTCACCGGCTTCCACCACTACGCACCGGCGATACGCGACCTCCGGATCAGCGCCGCGTGGTACGAGCGGGTCCTGGGCCTGCGGCGCACCTCGGCGCCGTGCCCCGAGGACGACACCTCCTCCGGGGTGGTGCTCTCGGACCCGGAGTCCGGGGTCACGATCTCCCTGCAGGACCCGGGCGCCGCACCGCGTCGGGGGCACACCGCGTTCTCGGTGGCCAGCCGGGCCCAGCTCGACTCCTGGGCGGGGTGGCTCGACGGCATCGGCGTGGCGCACGACGGCGTCGTCGACGTGGGAGAACCCGAGCCCTACGCATATCTGGTGTTCCGCGATCCGGACGACGTCCCGCTCGTCCTGGTACACGTGGCGGACTGAGCTCCGCCCGGCGGCGGATCGGTGGAGCACGGCGACGGGGGGCCGCCGTGCACAGGGGGCG
>NZ_JBVPVA010000287.1:0-3526 GCF_055612215.1 Actinomycetospora sp.
ACGCTCGACGTCATGAAGATCGTGGTATGGGTCCTGGTCGGTATCGGTGCGCTCGTGCTGCTGGGCGGGGTCGTCATCCCGCTCGTGCACTTCCTGCTCGGAGCGCTGGGCTGGCTGATCGCGGGTGCGCTCGTGATCGGCGGCGGCATCTGGCTCGCGAAGCGGGCGGGGTCGCACGGGGAGGTGGGGTCCGCCGACGAGGCGCAGCCTCTGCCGTGACGGCCGCGGGGTTTCATGATCAAGGAGTCACTGCACGGCCGTTCGGAGATCCGTTCGACGTGCAGTGACTCCCTCGGCGGCGCGAGGCGAGCCCGACGACCGGATGTTCGTCGCTCCGAGGAACGAAGACGGTCGCGAGGCCGACACGAGGGCATGAACCGGAAACGCCCATTCGGCGGATGACGCAACCTCTACCCCTGTTCGAAACAATCGTGGCCTGACGATGGGCGGTCGCGTCCTTCGATGCCGGACCTACAACAAGCGCTCGGACATCGCGAACAAATCCTTATCGAGCCGCCGTCGCCCGCCAGGTGCTCCAGGCCGCAGGCGAGCCCGTCCCACAGTGAGCGAGAGCGCTGCGGACGCCTCGGCGGCGGGCCTCATCTCGCAGGATTGACGAGTCGCTGCACGTCGGACGATTCGCTCGACGGGCCGTGACTCCCTCGCTGCGGCGCAGCCGAGCGTGACGCATGCGCGAGTTCCGGGTCCCGAGGACCCGGATCTCCGGTGGTGTTTCCGACGGGTCGAGACGCCTCGGTGACCTCCTCGATCGCAGGCCCCGTCCCGTGCGGTCGGAGATCGAGGCCGGCTCTTGGACGTCCACTGTCCGCAACGAAACTTTCCCGACGTCCTCAGCGGGCCGAGGACGAGCGGTCCGCCCCCGCGGCGAACACGCCGTCCGGGAACGCCCCGGCCGCGAGGATCGTGCGAGTGAGGCCCCCGGCCAGCTCCGCGAGCTCGGCGGCGTCCTCGCCCAGCACGGCGTAGGGCGCGGTCGAGAGGCGGGTGGTCTCGGCCTCGACGGCGTCGCGGAACGCCGCGCCGGCGTCGGTCAGCCCGCCCTCGGGGGTCAGCAGGCCGCGCTCGCGCAGCCCGGCCGCCGCCTCGCCCCACTGCTCGGGCGACCAGCCCCGGGTCTTCTGGGCCACTTCGACGACGAAGCCCCTCCCGGTCGCGGTGTGCATGACCAGCGCCTCGAGTCCGGACAGCCCGGCCCCGAGCAGGGCGTGCAGGTGGCCGTCGCCGCGGTGCTCCCGCAGCAGGGTGACCGCGTGCCAGAGCACCAGGTGCGGCTGCTCGTCGGGCCAGGGCAGATCGGCGTGGGCGGCGTAGAGCGCCCGGTCCTCGGGGCGGCACGCCTCCGTGGCGCGGCGCGCGAGGATCGACGCCCGCTCGCACTCCCGCGAGGACACCGCGTCGCCGAGCAGCCGCCGCAGGGCGCCGTCGGCGGCCCGGAGCCGGGCGTTGAGCACGTCGGCCGGCGCCGCGGTCGCCCAGATGCCGGGCACGAAGCGGGCGATGAGGGCGGGGTTGAAGTTGTAGTAGGTCGCCGCCACCACCCCGGGCCCGACCGCGCCCATCGCCGCCGAGCGCTGCGCGAAATACTGGGCGCGGGGATGGCTGATCCCGAGCTCGCCGAGCTCGGACCCCACCTCGGGCGCGAAGTAGATCATCGAGTGCAGGGGTTCGAGACGGCGGGCGAGACGGGTGACGTCGGCGGGCTCCACGGCGCGCACGCTAACGCCTTCCCGAGCGCGCCGCGGGCACACTGGAGCCGTGACCCGCTGGCCCGACCGCGCCCCGCTCGGCGGGCTCGCTCCCCGACGCCGGTTGTTCGTGCTGGTGGTGACGGCCGTCGTGCTCGCGCTCGCCGCGTCGGTGGCGGTGTCGGTGGGCCGGGAGTACGCCGTCCCGCCGAAGGCCGACCCGCTGGCGCTGGGCCCGGTGGTGCTCGTCCCCGGGTTCGGAGGCAGCACCGCGTCGCTGCAGGCGCTCGCGGTGCGGCTGCGGGTGGTCGGGCGCCCCGCGGTCGTCGTGGAGCTCCCCGACGGCGGCACCGGCGACTTCTCCGGCCAGGCCGCGGCGATCGACCACACCGTCCGCGACCTGATCCGCCACGACGACACCCGCAGCGTCGACCTCGTCGGGTACTCCGCGGGCGGGGTCGCGTCGTGGTTGTACCTGCAGACCGGGACGACCGCCCCCGCGGTCCGCCGCCTGGTCACCCTGGGCTCGCCGCTGCAGGGCGCCGACATCGCCGCGGCCGGCGGGGCGCTCGTCCCCGGCGCGTGCCCGCGGGCCTGCCAGGAGCTCGCGCCCGGCAGCTCCCTGCTCGCCCGCCTCGGTGCGGGGGCGCGCCCGGACATTCCGTGGCTCTCGCTGTGGACCGACCAGGACGAGACGGTCACCCCGCCGGACTCCGCGGCCCTGCCGGGCGTCCGCTCGATCCGCCTGCAGTCGGTCTGCGGCGGCATCCTGATCAGCCACGGGCAGCTCCCGACGGCGGGCCTGGCGATGGGGCTCGTGCTGCGCGCGCTGGGCACGAAGCCGCTCCCCGTGCCCGTGCCCGGGGACTGCTCGCGGCTGCAGGCCGAGGGGGTCGGGCGCCCGGTGCTCGTCGGGACCTCCTAGCGCTCACGACACCCGGCGGCGGAGCGCCCCCAGCACCGTCCGCGCCGCCGCCCCGAGCAGCACGAGCGCGCTCCAGAGTCCGGTGACCAGCAGCACCGCGTCGTCGCCGCTCCCGACGAGGCCGACCACCGCACCCGCCGCGGCGCCGGCCACCATCAGCGCGCCGATGACGGTGAAGTCCCGATCGAAGGCGCGGCCGAACGCGAGGAAGTGCACGCCGACCACGAGCGCCGTCCATGCGATCACGAAGGCCCCGAGCCCGGCCCGGCCGAGCAGGACGTTTCCGCCGACGATCGCGACGACCTCCACGACGACGATCACCCGGTAGGCCCGGCTCGTGAACATCGACCTGCGGCCCCCGGGCTCGGGCCGTGCCCGGGAGGCGAGCACGAGGGCCGCCACCGCCACCGCGAGCCCCAGGACGACACCGACCACGACCACCGCCACCCGCGCAGGGCCGCTCAGCCCGCCCGCGCCCCAGATCGCCCACAGCCCGCCGAAGAACCCGGCGATCCCTGCGCCGATCAGCGCCGGACGCGGCGGTGGTCCTCCGGTCTCCACGGCGGGAGTATGGCGTGGGGCGCGACGCTCAGCCTGCCGATGGCGCCAGCTGCGCCAGCGCGTCCGCGGCCGGGACGACGTAGTAGGCGCCGGTGAGGGCCCGGGTGTAGCGGGTGAGGGCGTCGCGCGGCCCGTCGATCCCCGCCATCGCGTCGAGCATCGCGGCCAGTGGGCCCTGCTCGGCGCAGAACCCGACGAACATCGTGCCGTGCCAGGCCGTCTCCCCCCACGCGGTGTTCCGCCGGAAGATGTGGCCGTAGGTGTCCTGGTCCGTGCGGGCCGCGTGGGCGTCGTCGGGCTTCGGGTCCAGCTCGACGCTGTCGGGCTTCGTCCG
>NZ_JBVPVA010000460.1:0-10832 GCF_055612215.1 Actinomycetospora sp.
GTGACGAGCAGGACGGCGCCGGGGCGGGCGGTGCGCATGGGTTCCCTTCGAGGACGACTGGACCGATCGGGCCCACTGCACCGCCGTGCTGGGCGGGCCGGACCGGGAGGGTGCGGGCGGCGGGTCAGCCGCCGACGAGGCGGCGGGTGAGGTCGACGGCGGCGTCGCCGGCGGGGTCGAGCCTGTCGTCCAGGCGGTCGCGGTAGGCCGCCTGCAGGAAGAGGCCGTCGACGAGCAGCCAGAGCTGCTCGACGAGCCGGTCCGGGTCCGGGACGTCGAGCCGGGCGACGCGCTCGGCAATCGCGGCGCGGGTCTCGGTGAGCTGGGCGCGCGCGACGGCCCCGGGACCGCCGTCGTCACCGCGTCCGTCGTCCTCGGGGAACTCGGCGAGGTAGTTGCGGAACGCACACCCTCGGAACCCGGGACGCGCGACGAGGGCCGCGACCTCGGCGACGAGCGCCACGAGCTGCTCGCGCGGGTCGTCCCCCACGGCCTCGAGGGCGCGCTCGGCCGCGCGGGCCCGCCGCTCGCGGGCACCCTCGAGGTAGGCGGCCACGAGGTCGGACTTCGCCGGGAAGTGCTGGTAGAGCAGGTTCTTCCCGGTGCCGGCCTCGGTGATGATGCGGTTCATCCCCACCGCGCGGACGCCGTGGTCGTAGAACAGCCGTGACGCGACCCCCAGGATGCGCTCACGCGTGCCCGGAACTGCCGTCCTCGCCATGTCGGCCCCACCTCCTGCTCGCCCACTCTAGCGGACCGATCGGTCCAGCAACACACGTCCCCGGCGGCAGCCGGTGCGACCGGGGCCACACCGCGGCCGTGACGCCTCCGTCGGTGGCCGTTCGGCGAGGCACCGTCCGATACGGACCGTGACAGGTCCAGTCGCACTGCGTGTCGACGTCAAGACCGGTGTGAGTGACGTGCGTCTCACCTGTCCGGCTGGTACGTACCACTTCTCACGCGGTGTGCCGTCGCTCTGCGAAGTAGGTGCGCGCTCGAGGGACCGTGGGGTCACCCGATCCCGTGACCACTCTCACGGAGGGTGCCGAGATCTGCGCGTGACCGAACCGTGATCGAACTCGTCGGCGGTTCCGCGGTAGCGCCCGTCACCCCTACCCTGCCCCGGTCATCATCAGGATGCCGAACGATGTCGGGGTCGGGACGCATCCGGAGGATCAGCCTGTCCGCCCGACCGGCTGCCGGATCCGAAGGGGGATGACCTTCGTGGACGACCACGCCGCGCCCGGTGCCCGCGCCGAACTCGCCCCACAGGCCCTGCACCACCTCGTCGACGCGGTGCTCGAGGACGCCGAGTACCTCGAGGACCGTCTCGACGCCTGCGACGCCTACGTCGTGCTGGTGACCGATCCCGCGACCGGTGCGATCGACTCCTACGGCCCGTTCGACGGCACCTCGGCCCTGCTCGACGCCGCCCGCCGCCGCCGCGGGCTCGACGAGGGCGACCTCACCGACGTCGCGGTGACCGTCGTACGCCACCATCGCCCCGACGCGGCCGACGGCGGACCGCGGGCGCTCGCCTCCTGAGCCCGCGGCACCCGGGTCACCGCCGGGCGCCCGAACCGCCACTGCCGGTGTGACCGAAGAGCCGGCAGGGGATGCACGTCGGGAGCCCGGTTCCGGGCCGGGAACGGGGAGCGGATGACTCGCGGTCGGATCGTGCTCGGAGCGGCCCTCGTCGTGGCGGTGCTCGTCGTCCTCGGCGTGATCAGCGTCGTGGACCGGCCCACGCCACCGGGCCCGGGCACCACGGCCACCTCCGACACCACGGCCACCACCGCCACCCCGGCCGACCCCGTCGCGGCGGCCCGCGCTGCGGTCCCCCGGCGCCAGCCCGACGACCCGCTCGCCCTCGGCCGTGTCGACGCCCCGCTCGTCGTGGCCGAGTGGGGCGACTTCCAGTGCCCCTTCTGCCGGTTGTTCGCGACGGACACCGAGCCCGCCCTCCTGGACCGCTACGTGGCGACCGGGAAGGTGCGCCTCGAGTGGCACGACTACGCCTACCTCGGTCCGGAGTCCGTGCTCGGCGCCCGCGCCGCACGCGCCGCCGGCCGGCAGGGGAAGTTCTGGCCGTTCCACGACGTGCTCTACCGCGAGCAGCCGCGGGAGAACAGCGGGGCGGTGACCGAGGCGTCGCTGTCGGCCCAGGCCCAGCGGCTCCGGCTCGACGTGACCCGCTTCCGGGCCGACCTCGCCGACCCGGCGATCGCCCGCGCCGTCGCCGAGGACCAGGCCGCCGGCACGAGGATCGGCGTGACCGGCGTCCCGAGCTTCGTCATCGGCGACCAGCTGATCTTCGGGGCGCAGCCGACGGCGACGTTCGAGCAGGCCATCGACGGCGCGCTCGCCCGCGCCCGCTGACCCCCCCGTCGTGCCCGACATCGGCTACCTGGCCGCCTTCGCCGGCGGCGTGCTCGCGTTGCTCAGCCCGTGCAGTGCCCTGCTGCTCCCGTCGTTCCTGGCCTACGCCGTCGCGAGCCGGACCGGGCTCGTCGGGCGGACGGCGCTGTTCGGGCTCGGGCTCGCGGCGATGCTCGTGCCGCTCGGGGCCGGGGCGGGGGCGCTGGCCGGGCTGGTGACGACGCACCGCGAGCTCCTCATCGCCGTCGTCGGGTGGGTCGTCGTCGCCCTGGGCGTCGTGCAGATCCTCGGCGGCGGGTGGAGCCTGCGCCCGGCCGCCCGGGTGCAACAGCACATGGCCGCGCGCGGCACCGCGCTCTCGACGGTCGGTCTCGGCGCCGCCTACGGGCTCGCCGGGTTCTGCTCGGGCCCGGTCCTCGGGGCGGTCCTGACGGTCGCGGCCGCGGGCGGCCAGGTGGTCCGCGGGGCGGCCCTGCTCGCGGTCTACGCGGTGGGGATGACCGTCCCGCTGTTCCTGCTCGCCCTGCTCTGGCAACGGTTCGACCTGGGGCGGCGCCGGTGGCTGCGCGGGCGCGAGTTCCGGCTGGGACCGCTGCGCCTGCACACCACCTCGACGATCTCCGGCCTGCTCTTCGTCGGGGTCGGGCTGCTGTTCCTGCTCGCCGACGGGACCGCGGGCCTGGTCGGCGCCGACCCCGGGGTCGCGCAGCGCAGCGAGGACGCGGCCGTCCGGATCGGGTCGGCCGTGCCCGACGTGGTGCTCCTGGGGGTCGCCCTGCTCGTCGTCGTCGGGGTGGCGGCCTGGCAGCTGCGCCGCCACGCCGGGGGACGCCGCTGACCGCACGGTGACGCGTCGATCACCAGATCCGCAACGATCCGATCACCGCGGTTTGGCGAAAATCGCGCCGAATGCGGTGCGTGAGGCGCGGGGAACCGATCAGTAGTGACGACGACGACGCGAGGAGCTGATCGGTCGTGACCGGCGAGGACCGCGCCACCCCCACCCGTACCCGCCGCTGGATCGCGCGCCTGGGTGCCGCGAGCACCGTCTGCGCGGCCGGCCTGGCCCTGGGCCTGGGCACGGCGTCCGCGGAGCCGGTCGCGGCACCGGCCCCGGCGACCACCCCGGGCACGCCGTGCGCGGCCGCGGTCAAGGCGTGCATGGACCTCTCGAGCCGGCAGGCGTGGCTCACCGACGGCGCGGGCCACGTCGTCGCGGGTCCGTTCGCCGCGCGCGGCGGGAAGTCGGGCGCACCGACGCCGGTGGGCACCTTCACCGTCGAGAAGAAGGTGAAGAACTACTGGAGCCGGGCGTTCGACGCCCCGATGCCGAACTCGGTCTTCTTCCAGCCCGGCATCGCGTTCCACGCCGACAACCCGAAGGTCGCGTCGAACGGGTGCGTGCACCTCACCCGGTCGACCTCGCAGCAGTTCTTCGACTCCCTCCAGCCCGGCGACCCGGTGCAGATCGTCCGCTGAGGGCGCCGAGGGCGCTCAGCTCCCCGGGTCACATCGTGTCGTGGCCGTACATCCGGCCGAGCGGGTCGTGGATGAACTCGACCCGGGTCCCGTCGGGGTCGGCGGTGTAGATCGAGGTGCCGGACTCCACCATGTAGTCGGCGCCCCGCTCGTCGAGGCGGGCCTTGATCTGGTGCCAGTGCTCCTCGGAGACCGAGATCGCCAGGTGGTGCAGGCCGCCGAGCACCTCCTGGTAGGGCGACGGGTCGACGCCGGGCAGATCGAAGAACGCCAGGTGGTTGCCGTTGCCGACGTCGAAGAAGAAGTGCGTCGAGCCCGCGAGGTCGCGGTTCTCGAACAGCACGGTGACGGGGAACCCGGCGAGGTTCTGGTACCACTCGACCGTCGTGCGGACGTCCGCGCAGATCAGCGCCGTGTGGTGGATGCCCTGACCTGTGGAGCGCGGCCGGTTCTCGCGGGAGTAGAGGAACTCCGACCGGATGCGGTCGCGCTCCTCGCCGAGGCGGCGGCGCTCGTCCTCGCTGATCAGGCTGGACTTGTCGCCGCCCTCGTGCTCCTCGGCCCGCGTCGGGTCGGGGGTGACGGTCTGCTCGGTGGTCATGATCGCTCCTTGTTCGTCGTGCTGGTCACGGTCGGACGTCTCCTCGCCGAGCCCCTCGTGCATCTCCCAGACGAGGACCTCGGCGTCGGTCGTGGCGGTCAGGGTGGGGCGGCCCGCGTCGCGCAGGCGCGCGGCGTCGCCGGGGCCCAGCGGGTGCCGCTCGGCCCCCACGTCCAGCGTCGCGGTGCCGCGGGCCAGGTGGACGTGTAGGTAGGGCGCCCCGTGCAGCGTGAGGGAGCGGCCCGCCGACGGCCGGGCCACGTGCAATGCCGCGGAGGCGACGCCGAGGCCGACACCCGGGCCGCCGGCGTCACGCGCCAGGCCCGAGGCGGCGACGACGAGCCCGCCCGAGGCGAGCGCGGCGGAGAGATCGCGCTGCTCGTGGTCGGGGGCCGCGCCGGGCTCGTCGGGAACCAGCCAGCACTGCACCAGGTGCAGCTCGGGGGCGTCGTGGTCGGTCTCGGCGTGGCGTTCGGAGTGCTCGACGCCGCGGCCGGCGCTCATCCGCCCGACGACGCCGGGGTGCAGCACGCCCGCGTGCCCCGCGGAGTCGGCGTGGGCCAGCGACCCCGCCACCACCCAGGTGACGATCTCGGTGTCGCGGTGGGTGTGGGTGTCGTACCCCGCGCCCGGGGCGATGCGGTCCTCGTTGTGGGCGAGCAGCAGGCCGTGGTGGGTGTTGCCGGGCTCGTGGTGCGTCCCGAAGGAGAACGCGTGGCGGGTCTCGATCCCGGGCGTCGTCGTGGTCGCGCGGTCGGCCCCACGGCGCACCTCCACCGTCACCGTCGCCCTCCCGCCGTTTCGTTGAAAGTTCACCTACTGGGGCGTGAACTCCCCGTCGCGCGGAGCCTATTCCCGCCGGGGGTGTTCCCGCGCCTACCAGACGTCGTCGACGTGGACGGTGACGTCGACCGGCTCGAGCCCGGTCACCTCGCGGACACCGCGGGCGACGACGGTGCGGATGCGCTCGCCGAGGGCCTGCAGGTCCTGCCCGTACGCGGCCGCGAGCGTGATCTGAACGGCCGTGGAGCCCCCGCTGACCCCCGCCTCGACGTCGGGCACAACCTCGCCCGCCTCGCGGTGACCGTCCGCGGCCAGGCGCCCGAGGGCCACCTCGACCCCGGGGACCTGCGAGGCGAGGTGCCGGGCGAGGGTGACGACGACGCGCGCCGCGACCCGCGTGTGGCCGGTCGGCGAGTCGATCCGGCCGTAGTCGGGCTCGTCGGAGGCCCCGCGCACCCGGGCCAGCGCGGCCTCGACGGCGGCGACCGAGGCCTGCGGCTGGTCAGCGGCCACGGCGCGCACCGGTGCCCACAGGCGGTCGAACTCGGCGAGCGCGGCCCGGCAGTACGGGCAGGTGCGCTGATGGGCGTCGAGGACGGCGCCGCGTCCCTCGGCGACCTGCTCGACGAGGGGACCCGTCCAGTGCCCGCAGGCCAGCCGCGTGTCGGGCGTCGGTGGCGGGGTCGGACCCGTCATGCGGACCAGCTCCTCATGTCGGCGAGCACGGTGGTTCGTGCGCGGGCCAGCCGTCCGCGCAGCGTGGCCTCGGAGACCTTGGTGACCGCGGCCGCCTGGGCGTAGCTCAGGCCCTCGATCTGGCAGAGCACGAACGGCACCCGCTGACTCTCCGGCAAGCGGGCGATCGCCTCGAGGCCGGCCCGGAGCTCCTCGCCCGCGAGGACCGCGCGCTCCGGGGCGGCCACCGGCGGCAGGTCGACGTCCGTCGGCTCCTCGCCGGAGAGCCGCCGCGCGCGGCGCTGGTGGTCGAGGCTGCGGTTGACCACGACGCGGTAGAGCCACGTCGTGAACGCCGAGGTCCCGACGAAGCCCGAGAGCGTCGTCCAGAGCTGGATGACGACCTCCTGGGTGACGTCGTCGGCGTCCGCCGCGTCGCCGGTGATCCGCAGCGCGATGCGGAAGATGCGGTCGCGGTGGCGCCGGATGAGCTCCTCGTACGCGCCGCGCTCCCCCGCGCGGGCCTTCCCGACGAGCCAGCGGTCGATCCGGGCGGCGCGGTCGCCCGGGGGCGTGCCGTCGTCCGGCGCGGCGGCACCGTCGGACGTCACGACCGGCCACTACCCCCGTCCCACCACCTGGAACCCGCTGGTGCCCGACCGGGTGGCGCTGGCAGGGTGCGGTGGTGAGCAGCGTCGCCGGCCCCCGCCACTCCGTCCTGCGCTTCCCGCCGGCACCGGTCACGCCCACCCCGGACGCCCAGCGGGCGGCACTGCTGGCCGATCCGGCCTTCGGGCGCGTGTTCTCCGACCATATGGCCATGGCCTCCTGGAGCGCCGAGGACGGCTGGCACGACGACGGCGTGCGCGGGCTCGAGTCGATGACGCTGCACCCCGCGGCCGCGGTGCTGCACTACGCCCAGGAGATCTTCGAGGGACTCAAGGCCTACCGGCAGCCCGACGGGTCGGTGGCCCTGTTCCGTCCCGACCTCAACGCCGCGCGGTTCGCCCACTCCGCCCGCCGGCTCTCGCTGCCCGAGCTGCCCGCCGAGGCGTTCCTGGCCGCCGTCGGCGCACTGGTGCGGCTGGACTCGGCCTGGGTGCCGGAGCCGCCCGCGACGCTCTACCTGCGCCCGTTCACCGTCGCGACCGAGGCCTTCCTCGGGGTGCGCGCGGCGAACGAGGCACGGTTCGCGGTGCTGGCCTCGCCGGCGGGGTCCTACTTCGCCGGCCGCGAGGTCGGGGTGACCCTCTGGATCGACCCGGAGCTCTCGCGCGCGGCGCCCGGCGGGACGGGTGACGCGAAGTGCGGCGGGAACTACGCGGCCGGGCTCGCGGCGCAGGGTGTGGCCCGCGCGCACGAGTGCGACCAGGTGCTCTTCCTCGACGCCGTGGAGCACCGGTGGCTCGAGGAGTCCGGGACGATGAACGTGCTCCTGGTGACCGCGGCCGGCGAGCTGGTCACCCCGCCCCTGGGCACGATCCTCGACGGCGTCACGCGCCGCAGCGTCCTCGAGCTCGCCGGGGACCACGGGCTGGTGCCGGTCGAGCGCCCGGTGTCGGTCGAGGAGCTGCGCGAGGGAGCGCGGGACGGAGCGATCACCGAGGTGTTCGCCGCGGGGACGGCAGCGGTGATCAGCCCGATCGTGCGCTTCCGCGAGCCCGGCGGGGAGTTCACGGTGGGCGACGGAGCGCCGGGCCCGCGGACGCTGGCCCTGCGCCAGGCGCTGGTGGACCTCCAGTTCGGGCGCACCCCGGACCCGCGGGGCTGGCGGGTCCCGGTCGCCTGAGCGCCCGCGGTCTGCCGGTCACCCGTCCCGTCGAGGGGCACACTGCGCACGTTCCGCGGCGATCAGACCTGCGCCGTGTGCTCCTGATCATGACGACGGACGGCCCCGGGCGGCTCCACCGAGCGGCGTTAGGCCGGACAGCCGATCGTGTGACATCACTTGACGTAACAAAACAGCCGCCGAATGCGACACATAGTCACGAGCACCCGACCTCCCGGAGGCCGATCGTGACCATCACGCACTCGCCCGGCGCCACGCACGACCTGCCCGCGCCCCGCCGCGCCGCCGACGACGAGGCCGGTGCGCCGGATGCCCGCACCCTCGCCCGCCGGCTCGACGACGCCGCGCGCGCCCCGCGCCGGGTCCTGCCCGTCGCCGTCGTCGCCCTCGCGGTCGTCGTGGGCACCGCGGGCGTCGCGGGGGGCGGTCTCGCCAGCCTCGGGGCGCTGCTCGCTCTGCCCGTGCTCGTCGTCGTGCACCAGCACGACCGTGCGCGGCGCACCGTCACCGCGACCTACGCGCGGACCACGTCGCGCCACGAGTGCCTCGTCGCGATGTGGGAGCGCCACCGCGTCGCCACGTCGGTGTGGGAGCCGGCCCTGTGGGAGATCGCGCCGCAGGGCGTGCACCACGCGGTCGCGCGCCGCCTCGACGGACCGCGCCACCTGCGGGCCGACGTCGCCGTCCCGACCCTCGGCGGCGCCCACCGCGACGTCGCGTTCCTGCCCGACCGGGTCGTGGTCCGGGAGGGTCGCGACCACCACGTGCTCGCCTACGACGAGCTCGAGGCCACGGCCACGGTGCGCGAGCGGGCCGAGGGCGGCCGCCTGGGCCGGCTCTCACTGCGGGTCGGCGGACGCGCGGTGACCTACGACCTCGCCTCGGTCGCCGTCGCGCACGAGCTCGCGGCCGCGCTACGAGCAATGGGCACGATCGGCGCGATGGGCACGCTCAGAGCGTCGTGACCGGCATCCCGTGGGCCTGGCCGACCGTCGCGCTGTAGAGCTCGCCGGCGTGGGTCGCGAGGCCCGCCGCGAGCCCGGCGTCGGCGGCCACCGCGTCGCGCCAGCCGCGGTCGGCCAGCGCGGTGACGTAGGGGGCGGTGGCGTGGGTCAGCGCGTGGGTGGAGGTGTTCGGCACCGCGCCGGGCATGTTCGCCACGCAGTAGAAGAGCGTGTCGTGCACCCGGAACGTCGGGTCGGAGTGCGTCGTGGGGTGGGAGTCCTCGAAGCAGCCGCCCTGGTCGATCGCGATGTCGACGAGGACCGCGCTGGGCTTCATCCGGGCGACGAGGTCGTTCGAGACCAGCTTCGGTGCCTTCGCGCCGGGGATGAGGACGGCCCCGACGACGAGGTCGGCGTCGAGGACCGCGCGCTCGACGTTGTCGACGTTCGAGTACAGGGTCTGGACCCGTCCGGCGTACCGGGCGTCGAGGGCCCGCAGCGTGTCCAGGTCGGTGTCGAGCACGGTGACGCGGGCGTGCATCCCGACCGCCATCTCGACGGCCGACCGGCCCGAGACCCCGCCGCCGAGGACGACGACGTGGCCGGCCGGCGCGCCGGGGACACCTCCGAGCAGCAGGCCGCGCCCGCCGTTGGAGCGCATCAGGTGGTACGCGCCGACCTGCGGCGCGAGGCGCCCGGCGACCTCGCTCATCGGGGCGAGCAGCGGCAGGCGCCCGCCCCGGGTGACGGTCTCGTAGGCGATCGAGGTCGTGCCCGCGTCGAGGAGGGCCTGGGTGCACTCGCGGCTCGCGGCCAGGTGCAGGTACGTGAACAGCGTCAGGTCCTCGCGCAGCCGGTGGTACTCGGACGCCACCGGTTCCTTGACCTTGACGACCATCTCGGCCCCGGCCCAGACGTCGTCGGGGTCCGCGACGATCCGGGCGCCGGCCTCCTTGTACTGGTCGTCACCGAAGGCGGAGCCGCTGCCGGCGCCCTGCTGGACGGTGACCTCGTGGCCGTGGGCGATCAGCTCGCGCACGCCTCCGGGGGTGAGGGCCACCCGGAACTCGTTGTCCTTGACCTCGGCGGGCACCGCGACCTTCATCTGACGTCTCCCGTCCAACGCGACATCGACGTTCGCCATCGACTGTGTCGACACCATGGTGAACGATCTGCGTGAAGGTCGGAATATGGCTGAAGAAGGTTCTGTAACCTGCGCGTGTGAGTGAACTATCCGGCGACGACGCGGCCCCGCAGTCGGCTCCGCCGAAGCATCTGCGGGCGGGCGAGCCCGCCCCCGCCAGTCTCGACGACGTCGACCGCGCCCTGCTGCGCCACCTCGCCGCCGACGCCCGGATCACCAACGCGGCGCTGGCCGAGGCGGTGGGCATCGCGGCGTCGACGTGCCTGTCCCGGGTGCGCTCCCTGCGCGAGCGCGGCGTCATCCGCGGCTACCACGCCGACGTCGACGCTGCGGCGGTCGGACTGCCGCTGCAGGCGATGATCTCGGTACGCCTGCAGAGCGACGCCCGCGACCGCCTCGGCGAGTTCCTCGGCCTCGTGCGGCGCCTGCCCGCGGTGCGCGACGTCTACTTCGTGGCCGGGGCGGACGACTACCTGCTGCACGTCGCGACGGCGGGCAGCGGCGCGCTGCGCGACCTCGTCGCGACGCTGAACGGGCACCGCGACGTCGCGGGCACCGTCACCAGCCTGATCTTCGAGCACATCCGCCCGGCGCACGGGGTGTGAGGGCCCGGCGCGTCAGGAACGGGACGTCTCCGACGCTGCCGCCCCCGCCTTCGCCGCCAGCCGGGCCCGGCGCTCCTCGGCCTTCTCGAGGCCTTCGTCCCAGGTCGCCCGCTTCATCAGCAGCCGGCGGTACTGCATCACCTCGGCGGGCCGGTCGACGGTGAGCGCCCCCACCAGGCGCTCGCCGCACCGGTAGAGCGCCACGAAGGGACCGTCCTCCTCCCCCATGACGACCTCGGTCTCGATCTCCGGCTGCCCCTCGCCGGAGCGGGCGACGCCGACGAACTGGATGCGGTGGGCGTACCAGTCCGACCAGAAGTACGGCACCGTCGTGTAGGGCTTCGCCGACGCCGGGTCCACCGCGTTGCGGGCCGCCCGCGCCCCCTGCTCCGAGGCCGCCGTCCAGTGCTCCAGGCGCATGGTGGTGCCCAGG
>NZ_JBVPVA010000600.1:0-8357 GCF_055612215.1 Actinomycetospora sp.
CGAAGGGCTTGTTGGTGATGAACAGGAAGGTGCAGTCGCCGTCGGCGGTCGCGCCGTGCTCCATCGACCCGCCCTCGGGGAACCACACGAAGCTGCCCGGCCCGTAGGTGCCCTGATGGGTGTTCAGGGTCCCGGACAGCACGTAGATGCCGTGCCCGCACGGGTGGGTGTGCCAGGGGTTCGTGAACCCGGCGCGGTACACCATCTTGAGCACCGACATACCGGTCTCAGGGTCGTCGAGCAGTGGCACGTGCTCGAGCACCGCCCCGATCGCCGGCACCGGGAAGTCCTGCCACTCCGCGGTGGTGGTGTCGGTGACGACGAGCTCGACGGGGTCGGGCGCGGTGCTGGTCATGGAGCCGAAGCCTGGGGCACCGTCGTTGCGGATCGGTGTCGTCCGGACGACGACGACGTCACCGGCTCAGCGTCCGGTCCAGACGGGCGCACGTTTCTCGGCGAACGCCCGCGGGCCCTCCTTCGCGTCCTCGCTGGAGAAGATGCGGCCCATCACGGCGGTGTTGTCCTCCCAGACCGCGTCGTCGGACTCGTCGGCGTGGACGGAGCGCAGCATCAGACCGCGGGACTCGCGCACGGCCAGCGGGGCGTTCGCCGCGATCGTCAAGGCCATCGCGCGGGCGGCCTCGAGCGCGGTGCCGGCGGGCGCGACCCGGTTGACCAGACCCAGCTCGTAGGCCCGCGCGGCGCTGATGGGCGCCCCGGTCATCGCCATCTCCAGGGCCACGACCCGGGGGATGCGCTGCGGGAGGCGCACCAGTCCGCCGGCGCCGGCGGCGAGTCCGCGGGTGACCTCGGGCAGGCCCAGCCGGGCGTCCTCGTCCACGATCGCGAGGTCGCAGAAGAGCATGAGCTCGAGGCCGCCGCCGAAGGCCAGGCCGTTGACGGCGGCGAGGGTCGGGGTCGACAGCTCGTGCCGGGTGAACCCGCCGAAGCCCCACTCCGGGTGGTCGGGGTCGGTGAGGGTGTCGCCCTGCGCGACGGCCTTGAGGTCCGCGCCCGCGCTGAACGCCCGGCCGGTGCCGGTGACGACGATCGCGCGCACGTCCCGGTCGGCGTCGGCCAACTCGAGTGCGGTCCCGAGCGCGGCGGCGACCTGGGAGTTCACCGCGTTGAGCGCCTTCGGGCGGTCGAGGGTGATGACGGTGACGGCGTCGCTGGTCTCGACGTGCACCGGGTCCTCGTCAGACACCTGGGTCTCCTCTCGCTCGGACGACGGGGCGCCGCCGGTGATCTCGGCGCGCGCGGCCGCGTCGTCGGCACCCTGAACGACCGCGGCGAGGCCACGCAGGGTCTCGCGGTCGGCGGCGTGGTGCTCGGGGTCGGGGCTGACCGCGATCGAGAACTCGACGTCGGTGACCACACCCGAGTACCGCTCGAGCAGCCGCCGGCCGATCTCGTCGTGGGTGCCGATGACGGCGAACCGGTCCAACGTCCCGTCGTCGATCATGTCGGGCAGCTCCTCCCAGCGCTGGGCCTTCGAGAGCTCCTTGGCGTCGGCGGCGAGGTCGTCCAGGCCGAGGTGCTCGAACGCGGCGCGGTAGCCGGGGGTGGAGGCGTAGAACGCGATCCGGGCGCGGGCGTCGCGGATCTTCGGCTGCAGCTCCTCCTCGGTCCGCGCGGACGCGACGAGGGGCTTCATGGCGACGCGGAACCCGTCGAGCGACCGGCCGGAGCGGGCGGCGCCGCGCCGGACCGCCGGGAGCATGACCTCGGCGATGTAGCTCGGGGTGCACACCGGGTGGGGGCGGACGCCGTCGGCGACCTCACCGGCCACCGCGCACATGTTCGTGTTCACGGCGGCGAGGTGCACGGGGATGTCCGGGTGCTCGATCGGCCCGGCGTCGAACAGCGGCACCATGAGGTCGAGGTCGTAGTGCTCGCCGTGGTGGTCGAGCTGCTCGCCGGTCTGCCAGGTGTGCCAGACCGCGCGCATCGCCCGGACGTAGTCGCGCATCCACGGGGCCGGTGGGTGCCACTCCAGCCCGTAGCGCCGCCGGATGTGGCCGCGGACCTGCGTGCCCAGCCCGAGGGTGAACCGCCCGTCCGAGAGCTTCTGCTGGGTCCACGCGTGCAGCGCGGTCGTCGTGGGGCTGCGCGGGAACGCAATGGCGACCGCGGTGGTCAGCCGGAGGCGTTCCGTGGCCGCGGCGGCCAGGGCCAGCACGACGAACGGGTCGTCCTTGGTCTCCTCGACCGCGAGCCCGCCGTAGCCGATCTCCTCGAGGAACGCGGCGTTCGCGGCCACGCTGCGGAGGTCCAGAGGCTTCTCCGGCGCCCGCAGACCCGGATCGACCTTCCCCAGCGGCAACAGGGTCTCGAGACGCATCGGACGGCCGACCTCCTCGTCGTGCGGGCGTCGCCGAGTCTGGCAGCCGTCGGGTCTGGCAGCAGTCCGTGCCGAGCGCGCAGGATCGTCGTCGTGAGCGTCGACCGCGAGTACGAGACCGAGGGCGGGGACCCGGTGTGCTGGATGCACCTGCTCTGTCCGTCGTGCGGCGCCATGCCGGACCCGGACGCTCCGGACGGCGACGGGCCGGCGTCGAGCACCTGTCCTCGCTGCGGTGAGGAGCGGGACGGGTGAGCACCGACGGGCCCCGGCCCCTCGAGTCGGGGATCGTGCGGGACTTCACCGAGAACCTGTCCTACGGCCGCTACCTGCACCTCGACGAGCTGTTGTCGGCGCAGCACCCGCTCTCGCGTCCCGAGCACCACGACGAGCTGCTCTTCGTCATCCAGCACCAGACCTCGGAGCTCTGGCTCAAGCTGGCCCTGCACGAGCTGATCACGGCGTGCGACGACCTGTCCCGCGACGACCTCGCGCTCGCGCTCAAGCGCCTGGCCCGCGTCAAGCACGTGCAGCACCAGCTCATCGAGCAGTGGTCGGTGCTCGCCACGCTGACCCCGAGCGAGTACGGGCAGTTCCGGGGGTTCCTGGGGACGTCGTCGGGGTTCCAGAGCTACCAGTACCGCGCCGTGGAGTTCGTCCTCGGCAACAAGGACGAGCGCCTCCTCGAGATGTTCGCCGACGACCCGACGGCGCAGCGCATCCTCACCGACGCGCTGGACCGCCCGAGCCTCTACGACGAGTTCCTCCGGCTGCTCGCCCGGCGCGGCCACCCGGTGCCCGACGAGCTGCTGCACCGCGACGTGCGCGAGGCCCACGTCGAGAACGCGGAGCTCGTCGGGGTGTTCCGGACGATCTACGCCGACCCCGACCGCTATTGGGACGTCTACGAGGCCTGCGAGGAGCTCATCGACCTCGAGGAGAACTTCCAGCTCTGGCGCTTCCGCCACCTCAAGACCGTCGAGCGGACGATCGGCTTCCGTACGGGCACGGGCGGCTCGAGCGGCGCGGCGTTCCTGCGGCACGCCCTCGAGCTCACCTTCTTCCCCGAGCTCTACGCGGTCCGGACGGCGCTGTAGCTCGTCCGCGTCGCGTTCCTGACCGACATCCCGATGGCGCCGGGTCGGAACAGCGTGGCCCCGCCGTGGGTTGGCACCGGAAGGACCACACCCCGGGAGGACGCCCGATGACGGTCACCGACGACCACCAGACCCTGCAGGCCGACTGGCAGCGCTGGCACGACGAGCGCGAGGAGACCCTGCGCGAGCCGCACGGGTGGCTCGCGCTGACCGCGTTGGAGTGGTTGGACGAGACCCCGCGCGCCGTCGCCGACCTGCCCGGGACCTGGCGCGCGCCGGGTGACGGCTCCGTCGAGATCACCGCGGCGGCCGCGGACGCGGTCGAGGTGGACGGCGAGCGCGTCGACGGCACCAGGGTCGTGCACCCCGTCGACGGGGCTCCCGGCGTGCTCGTCACGGTGGGGGAGCGGGTCGTCGAGCTCGCCCGCCGCACCGACTCCTACGCCCTGCGCGTCCGCGACCCGCAGGCCGCCACCCGCCTCGCCTTCCGCGGGGTGCCGCACTTCCCGGTCGACCCGCGCTGGGTCGTCGCCGGTCGCTTCGAGCCCTACGCGGAGCCGCAGCGGATCACCGTCGGCGCCGTGGTCGACGGGTTGTCGCACTTCCCGACGGCCGTCGGGACCGTCACCTTCGCGCTCGACGGCCGCGAGCACCGCCTCGTGGCGCTGGCCGGGAAGGGCAGCGGGCTGACGCTGCACTTCCACGACGCCACCAACGGGGCGAGCACCTATGGCGGCGGCCGCATCCTGCGGACGGACGACCCGGCCGAGGACGGCTCGCTCGTCGTCGACCTCAATCGCACCGTCAACCTGCCGTGCGCCTTCACCGCGTTCGCGACGTGCCCGCTCCCGCCGGCGGACAACGTCCTGGACGTCGCCGTGGAGGCCGGCGAGCAGCTCCCCGCCGCGGGGTAGTCCGAGCAGGGACGAACGACGGGCACGGCGCGGGAGCGCTCGTCGTCCGGTGGCGAGGGCGTGCGGCACCGGCCGTGTGAGAGACCGCTGATGGGGTATGACCTCCCCCGACCCGTGATCCGATCGAGATCACCGGAGACGTGGAGGACTCATGACGCGAGTGAACGCCACCCGCGCCGGAATGGCCGTCGCGGCGGCCACACTGGCGATCGGCGCCCTGGGCGCCTGCTCCAGCGGGACGCCGCCGCTGCCCCAGGGCGCGCCCTCCGGCGCCCCGGCACCTGCCCCCGCCGGGCAGCCCGCGCCGGGCGCGCCTGCGCCCGGTCAGCCCGGTCAGCCGGGTGCTCCGGGCGCTCCGGGTGCTCCGGGTGCGCCCGCGCCGGGCCAGCCGGGTGCCCCGGCCGGTGCCACGACCCCGGGTCAGGGCGGCGCCGGCGGGACCGCCGGCAACGGCGGCGCCAACGGTGGCTCGACGGCGGGTGGCTCGACGGCGGGTGGCTCGACCGCCGGCAGCGGTTCCACCTCGGGCAGCGGTTCGACCTCGGGCAGCGGTTCGGGTTCCGGCACGGGCTCCGGCTCCGGCTCGAGCAACGGTGGCGCGCCCAGCCAGACGCCGTCGGGTGGGGTGCAGACGGGCGGCGGCAGCACCTCGGGCGTCGAGCATGGTGACCTGTTCGCCCTCGGCGGCGGCGCGCTCGTGGCCGCCGGTGGCGTGGCCATGGCGGCCACCCGTCGTCGTCGCACCCAGGACTGAGACTGGCCACGCCCCCGGACGGCGCCGGTGCCGAGGCGCCGGCGCCGTCCGAGCCCTCTCCCGACCCTTCTGCCGGACGGACGCCCCGGCGGCGGGCGCTGCTCGCGCTGGCCGCGGTGCTGGCCCTCGTCGGGGTCGGCGCGATCGTCGCCGCGGTGCTCCTCCAGCAGCAGCCGCCGGCCGAGCACGACGCCGGCGCTCTGCCCGCGCCGCCCGCCACGAGCGCGCCCGCCCGGCCGACGACCCCGCTCGGCCCACCGCCCTCGCCACCGGGCCGCATCACGATCGCGAAGCTCGGCATCGACTCGCGGGTGGCCTCGGTCGGGCTGAACCCCGACCGCACCATGGAGGTCCCGGCGAAGGGCCCGCTCTACGACCTCGCCGCCTGGTACCGCTACTCGGTCACCCCCGGCCAGCAGGGCCCGTCGGTGATCATCGGGCACATCGACTCCGCGGAGAACGGGCCGTCGGTGTTCTACCGGCTCGGCGAGCTCGCCCCGGGCGACGCCGTGACCGTGACCCGCGAGGACGGCCGCACTGTGCCGTTCACCGTCTACGCCACGCGCTCGTTCGCCAAGGACGCGTTCCCGACCGGCGAGGTCTACGCCGGCACCCCGGGCCCCGAGCTGCGGCTGATCACGTGCAGCGGATCGTTCGACCCGACCTCGCGGTCCTACCGGGACAACACGGTCGTCTTCCTGCGCGAGAGCGGCCCGCCGACCTGAGCGGCCCGCCGACCTGACCCGGCCCGGCTCAGCGGTCGAGCGCAGCGAGGTCGGCCAGCGCCGCGGCGTCCACGCGGTGGGTGGTCCAGCCGTCCTGCGGGGTCGAGGACAGGGTGGCGTAGAAGTCGAGCGCCGGGGCGTTCCAGTCGAGCACCGCCCACTCCAACCGGGCCCACCCGCGCTCGACGCACACCGCCGCGAGCCGGGCCAGCAGGGCCCGGGCCAGCCCGAGGCGGCGGTACGACGGCGAGACGTAGAGGTCCTCGAGGTGCATGCCGTGCACCCCGGTCCACGTCGAGAACGTGGTGAACCAGAGCGCCGTCGCGGCGAGGACCCCGTCGACCTCCGCGACGTGCCCGAACACCGCGGGTTGCTCGGCGAACAGGGCGGCGTGCAGCTGTTCGGCCGTCAGCAGGCACGACTCCGGCTCGCGCTCGTACTCGGCGAGCTCGTGGACGAAGCCCACCACGGTGGGCACGTCCTCGGGGCGCAGGTCGCGGACGACCACGGTGGGGCGCGGGCGCTCGGCGGGCGCAGCGGTGGCGTCGGGGCGGGTGGACACGCGACCATCTTCGCCGCCGGCTCGACCACGCACCCCGGGAGGACCCCATGACAGCCCTGGTGACGGGCGGCGGGACCGGCATCGGGCGGGCGGTGGCCGAAGCGCTGGCGGGGCTGCGCGGTCCGGACGGGAGCGGCCACGCCGTTGCCGTCGCGTACAGCCGCTCCGCGGACGACGCGAACGCCACCGTCGAGGCCATCCGCGCCGCGGGCGGCACGGCCGACGCGTTCCGGGCCGACGTCACCGACGACGCCGCGGTGCGCGGTCTCGTCGCGGAGGTCCGGGAGCGGCTCGGGCCGGTGTCCGTGCTGGTCAACAACGCGGGCGGGACCGAGCACATCGCCCTCGACGACCTCGAGGCCGCCGACGACGAGGTGTTCGAGCGCCTGTTCCGGCTGAACACGCTCTCGGCGTGGCACTGCGCACGAGCGGCGGCCGCCGACCTGCGAGCGGCCGACGACGGGTGCGTGGTCAACGTCGGGAGCGCGTCCGTGGCCTCCGGGCGGGGCTCGTCGGTGCCCTACGTGGTGTCCAAGGCCGCGCTGTCGGGGCTCACCCGGGCGCTCGCGAACGCCCTCGCGCCGGTGCGGGTCAACGAGGTGTGGCCGGGGCTGGTCCTGACCCGGTGGTGGGCCGGCCAGGAGGAGCGGGGCCGGGAGCTGGCGTCGAACGCGATCGTCGGGCGGGAGACCACCGTCGAGGACGTCGCCGCGGCCGTCGTCGGACTCGTGACCTCGCGGGCGATCACCGGGCAGACGATCACGATCGACGGCGGCCAGAACCTGTAGCGCACCTCGGCGTTCGGGTGGTGTCGCGGGCGGCGCCGTGATCCTGCGGCGTGGTGGCTGGGCCGTTCAGGTCGTTCGCGCGGGGGCACGGGGGGAGCGGGGTCAAGATCGACCCGCACCCCGCCGTTCCTGGACACGTGACCGTCTCGCGCGACCTCGCCCCGGCCCGCACCGTCCACGAGCCCGCCGTCCCGGCCCAGCCCGGCCGCCCCCGCTCGGTCCCCACGCAGTCCGGCGCGTCGCGACCCGTCGTCGGGCACCCGTCGGCCGCGTCCGGAGCCCTCGGCACCGTCCGCCGTGCCGTCGAGGCGCTCCGCCGGGCCCTGGACGACGGGACCGTGCACCACCACCGCGACACCGGCGACCCGGCCCGGCGTCGCGCGCCGGGCATCGAGGTCGTGCGCCTGTGGGCGGCGGGGCACGGCGTCGAGGAGCAGCGGCGCGCCTGCCGCGGGTGCAGCGAGACGCCCTGATCCCCGGGGCTCAGATCCCGAGCAGGGCCTCCGCGTTGCCGTGCGCGATCCGCTCCCGGTCGGCCTCGTCGAGCGGGGCGTCGGCCAGGAATGCCGTCGCCTCCGCCGAGTCGGCGAAGGGGTGGTCCACCGAGAAGAGGATCCGCTCGGGGCCGAACACCGCGAGCGCGCACGCCAGCGGCGGCGCGGTGGTGTAGCCCGCCGTCGTGATCAGGACCTGGTCGAGGACGGTGCGCATCACCGGCCGCTCCCCGGCGGTGGCGGTGCCGAGCCGCTCGTCGGCGCGCGCCAGCGAGAAGGGCAGGTTCTCGCCCATGTGCCCGACGACGACGCGCAGGTCCGGGTGGGCGTCGAACGTCCCGGTGACCGCGAGGCGCAGCACGTGCATGCCGGTCTCGACGTGCCAGCCCCAGGCCGCCGTCGCCAGGGTGGCGCCCGCGCGCTCGGGGAGGCGCGCGTAGTAGATCTCGGCGACCGCGGGCGGCGGCGGCGCGGGGTGCAGGTAGAGCGGCACGCCCAGCTCGGCGCAGGTGGCGCGGACCGGCGCGAACTCGGGGTCGTCGAGGAACCGCCCCTGGGTCTGGCCGAACACCATGGCGCCGACGAAGCCCGCGTCGCCGACGGTGCGCCGCAGCTCCTCGGCCGCGGCCGCCGGGTCGCCGAGCGGCAGCGTGGCGAACGCGCCAAACCGGTCCGGGTG
>NZ_JBVPVA010000808.1:0-2610 GCF_055612215.1 Actinomycetospora sp.
GCTGGGAGGTCGTGGGCGAGGTGCCCGCCGCGGAGCTCGGCCGGCTCGCCGAGCGCGGGGTCGCGGCGGCGCGGGCCGGGGACCCGAGCGGGCGCCCGACCGCGGCGCTGCTCGACCAGATCGTGCTCACGGTGACCGACGACGCGTCGGGCACCGAGGTCCGCGTGCCCATGCGCTGCGTCTTCGCGCTCTCGGGCATGGGCTTCGTCGGCGCGGGCGAGCCGGACCAGGCGGTGCGGGTGTCGACCGACGGCGGGTGGCTGCGGCTGGACGCGCGCGGCGGCGCGGTCGTGCGCCGCCGCCGCGCCCAGCTCCCGCTGTTGGCCTGACGGCCTCGTGCACGGACGAGCGTGTCAGCGCAACGTGCTGCGCAGGAAGTTCAGCGTCTCGTTCCAGGCGATGGTGGCCTGCTCGGGGTCGTAGGTCCCCATGTGGTTCTCGTCGTTGAAGAACGCGTGGCCGGCCGGGTAGAGGCGGAAGTCGGGGCGGCGCCCGGACTCGGCCTCGATGCGGTCCGCGAGGGCCTTCACCGCGTCCGGCGGCGCCATCGTGTCCTGCTCGCCGAAGTGGCCGAGCATCGCTGCGGAGAGGTTCTCGAAGCTCGGGTAGTCCTCGCCGAGCACGCCGTAGAACGGCACCGCGGCGCCGATCTTGTCGCCCTGCTGGGCGGCGAGCACGAGCACGAAGCCGCCGCCCATGCAGAACCCGACCGCGCCGACCTTGCGCCCGACGACCGCGTCGTGGCCGAGCAGGAAGTCCACGGCCCCGCCGAGGTCGGTGGCCGCGCGGTCGACGGGGAGCTGCTGCATGAGCTTCCCGGCCTCGTCGGCGTCGTGGGTGGTGGTGCCGCCGTAGAGGTCCGGGGCGAGCGCGACGAAGCCCTCGGCCGCCAGCCGGTTCGTGACGTCGGCGATGTGCGACGTCAGCCCCCACCACTCCTGGATGACGACGACACCGGGCCCCGCACCGGACTCGGGGAGCGCCAGGTAGCCGTGCGCGGTGCCCCCGTTGCTGGGGAACGTGACGTTCTGCAGGGGGTTGTCCGTGGAGTTCTCGACCATGGCGGTCATCCCATCAGGGCGGCGCGCGCGGCGCCGCGTGGGCCTCAGAAGGCCTTGTTCATCATGCTCATGGCCGCCATCTCCATGTACTCCCAGATCTGGCGGTGCCGCTCGGGATCGAGGCGGGCCTCGTCGACGGCGACGCGCATGCAGCGCAGCCAGGCGTCACGCTCGAGGGGCCCGATCGCGAAGGGCGCGTGGCGCATCCGCAGGCGCGGGTGGCCGCGCTGCTGGGAGTAGGTCTGCGGGCCGCCCCAGTACTGCTCGAGGAACATGCGCAGCCGCTGCTCGGCCGGCTCGAGGTCCTCCTCGGGGTACAGCGGGCGCAGGACCGGGTCGTCGGCGACCTGCTCGTAGAACCGGTGGACGATCTGGACGAACGTCTCGTGGCCGCCGACCGCGTCGTAGAAGGTCTGGGGACTGCTCACACCCACCACCGTCTCAAATCCGGGGCCGCCACGCCGTCACCGCCCGGCCGCCGGTGCCGGCGGGGTGACGCGGAACGGGATCGGGGCGGGCACCCCGGCCGCGTCGAGGGCGGTCTTCACGGCGCCGGCGACGGCGCGCTGGACGGCCCACTGCTCCCCGGGGCGGGTGCGGACGGTGAGCCGCAGCAGGATGCCCTCGGCGGTGACCGACTGGACGCCGAGCATGTCCGGCGGGGCGAGGACCTTCCCGGCGATCGCGGCCTCGGCGCACTCCTCGGCCGCGGCCGCCCGCGCGAGCTCGGAGGTCGCGTCGACGTCGGCCGAGTGCCCCACCGGGATGTCGACGACCGCGACGGAGTAGCCCTGGCTGGAGTTCCCGACGCGCAGCACCTCGCCGTTGCGGACATACCAGACGGTCCCCGCGATGTCGCGCAGCGTCGTCACCCGGAGCCCGACGGCCTCGACGGTGCCGCTGGCCTCGCCGAGGTCGACGACGTCGCCGACGCCGTACTGGTCCTCGAGCATCATGAAGATCCCGGACAGGAAGTCCCGGACGAGGTTCTGCGCGCCGAACCCGATCGCGACGCCGACCACCCCGGCCGAGGCGATGATCGGGGCCAGGTTCACCCCGAACTCGCCGAGGATCAGCACGAACGCCACGCCGTAGACCAGCAGCGTCGTGAAGGACCGCAGCACCGACCCGATCGTCTGGGCCCGCTGGATGCGCCGCTCCACGATCTGCGGGGCGGCCTCGCGCAGGCTCGCGGCGGCGCGGTCGCGCAGCGGGCGCAGCAGGCGCGGCACCCGCCCGGTCCGCGCCCCGTCGGTGAGCCGCCGGATGGCGCGGTGCAGGACGTAGCGCAGGACGACCGCGACCACGACGATGATCAGGACCGTCGTGCCGTGCGAGACGATCGAGTCGGCCGAGCGGGAGAGCCAGTCGGCGTGGGTGTCGGCGAAGACGCGGGCGCACAGCGACCCCGCGTCGTTCGCGCAGGCGGGCGCGTCGACGGGGACCCCGGGCAGGACCGACGTGGTCTCGGCGACCGGGGGCGCGGTGGTCGGGGTCGGCGGGGTGGGCAGCGGGACCTGCGCGGGCACGTCCGTGCCGGCGTCGGGCA
>NZ_JBVPVA010000819.1:0-6111 GCF_055612215.1 Actinomycetospora sp.
GCCCGCCGGCTCCTCCTCGTCGGGCCCCTCCGCCTCCGTCGCGACGGCGGGGCGCCCCTGGTCGGGGAGGATCCCGAGCGCGGAAGCGACGAGGTCACCGAGGTCGTCCGCCTCCACCCCGCACAGCCGGGCGACGGCGGGCGCGGGGACCCCGCTGCGCAGCAGCCCGACCGCGGCCGACCCGGGCTCCGCGCCGCGCTCGAGCGCGGCCACGGCGGCGAGGGCCGCGGCCGGGTCGTCGACCAGCACCCCGAGGAGTCGCCGCGCGGCCGACTCGTCGGCGTGCTCCACGGGCTCGGCCGTGTCCGGGGCCGCGACGGACCGCGGCACCGACGGCTCGGTCACCGGGTCCTCCTCGGTGTCCGGCCCGATCGCCTCGACGGGCTCCTCGGCCGGCCCGGACGACGCGGGCCGGCGCGGGACCGCCGGCTCGGTCACCGGGTCGTCGTCACCGGTCGGGCCGACGCCCCCGACGCCGGGTGCGGCCGCCACCGACGCACGCTGCCTGCGTGCGGTCCGCCCGGCCCGCGCACCGGCGACGAGCAGCACCACCGCGACCACGAACAGCACGACGGCGACCACGATCCACGTCGTCGGCGTGTGCAGCAGACGCTCCCACGCCCCACCCACGTCCATGAGCAGGGAAGATACGCGCCTCGGGCCCGACGGACGGGCACCGAGGCGTCGTCAGGCGCCCGCCGCGTCGTCCTGGCCGGACGAGCGGTCCGGAGCGGGCGGCGGGGGCGGTCCCTGGCGCAGCGGCACCAGACCGCCGGGCGGCGGGCCGTAGCCCCCGGGCCCGCCGTAGGGCCGCGGTCCGCGCTGCGGCCCGGGCCCCCACCCGCGCGGTGTGCTCGGCCGCCCGGAGTTGGCGACGAGCTCGTCGAGGTGGTTCTTGACCCGCACCAGCTCGTCGAACACCGTGTCGCGCTGCGAGCGCAGCTCGGCGAGGGCGGCGCGGGACTCGGCGTGCTCGGCGAGCAGCGACTCGGCGGCCTTGGTGCGGACCAGCGCAGCCTCCTGCTCTGCCGCCTGGAGGATGCCCCGCAGGCGCTCGTTGAAGGCGTCGACCCCACCGGGATCGCCGCCCGCCGAGGACCCCCCGGACGGCGCCGGCGACGCCGCGGACGCGTCGACCGGCGGCGGCGTCGTGCGCGAGCCCTCCTGCAGCGTGGCCGCGAGGTCGCCCCGCTCGGGGGCCTCCTGCGGCTCGGCCCGGCGCCGCTCGCGGACGGCGAGCTGGGCCCGGAGCTGCGCCACCATGCGGCGCAGCCCCGCCACGTGCTCGTCGACCTGGGAGCGGTCGTACCCGCGCAGGACCACGTCGAAGTGCGGCCCCTCGGCCTCCTCCGGCGCGTCCGGCAGATCCAGGTAGTGCTCGGCGTCGGGGGGTGTACGGCCCCGCTCACCCGTCGTCATACATCACCTCGTCGGGGCCCGGCGCTTCTCACCGGGCGCGGTGTCGATCGTAGGGATGGGTTGCCCGACGCCGCGAGACGCCGAACGGCCCTTCCGTGGGCACGACGACCCGCCGGGGGCCTCCCGCACGCGCCTACCATCGGGGACGTGGACACCGAACTGCGGCAGACGCTGCACCGCCGTGGCCTGCGCATGACGCCGCAGCGCCAGCTGGTGCTCGACGCGGTCTCCGAGCTCGGGCACGCCACGCCCGAGGCCATCTGCGCGAAGGTGCAGGAGATCGCCCCCGCGGTGAACATCACCACGATCTACCGCACGCTCGACCTGCTCGAGCAGCTCGGGATCGTGCGGCACACCCATCTCGGGCACGGCGCACCGACCTACGCGACCGGTGAGCACGAGCACGTCCACCTGGTCTGCCACCGGTGCGGCACGGTGGACGAGGTGGACGCGTCCCTGCTCGACGACCTCGGCGGGACGCTGGCGAAGGCGGTGGGCTTCACGCTGGACCCGACGCACGTCGCCCTGTCCGGCCTGTGCGCCCGCTGCGACGCCGAGAGCGACGAGGAGCCCGTCGGGCACACCTCGAGGGAGGGATCCGCATGACACGGTCACCGCTGCTGGACGTCCCCGGGGCGATCGGGCACCCCGACGGGTCCGAGGGCGGTCCCGACGCCGACGTCGCCTCCCACCACGGCGACCCCTTCGCCGAACAGCGCGCGGCCTCGCGCCGCGCCGCCGTCGTCGACCGCTCGCACCGCGGCACCGTCGTCGTCACCGGCTCCGAGCGCACCGGCTGGCTGCACCTGCTGGTCTCCCAGCAGGTGGCCGACCTCCCCGAGGGCCGTGGCACCGAGGGCCTCGTCCTCGACGTGCAGGGCCGCGTCGAGCACCACGCGCTGATCAGCCACGTCGACGCCGGCGTCGCGCCCGGCGACTCGGGGCCCGCGCTGTGGCTGTCGGTCGAGCCGGGGACCGCCGGCGAGCTCGCGGCCTACCTCGACAGGATGCGCTTCTGGTCCGACGTCGCCGTGCACGACGCGAGCGACGACGTCGCCCTGCTCTCGGTGGTCGGTCCGCAGGTCACCGACGTGTTGACGGCGGCCGGCGTCGAGGTCCCGACGGAGCCCGAGGGTGCCCTGGCGCTGTCGGGCGGCGGCGTCGTCCGCCGCGTGCCGTGGCCGCTGGAGACGACGTCGGTCGACCTGATCGTGCCGCGGGCGGACCTCACCACCTGGTGGGAGCGGCTGCGGGGGGCCGGCGCCGCCGCGGCCGGCCTCGATGCCTACGAGGCGCTGCGGGTGGCCGCGCTGCGCCCGCGCCTGCACGTCGACACCGACGACCGCACGATCCCCCACGAGGTCGGCTGGATCGGCTCGGCGGTGCACCTGACCAAGGGCTGCTACCGCGGCCAGGAGACGGTCTCGCGGGTGTCGAACCTCGGCCGCCCGCCGCGACAGATGGTGCTGCTGCACCTGGCCACGGGCGACGACGCGCTGCCCCCGCCCGGGACGCCGGTGCTCTCGGCCGAGGGCGGGCGGTCGGTCGGGCGCGTGGGGAGCGCGGTGCGCCACCACGAGCTCGGCTCCGTGGCGCTCGCCCTGGTCAAGCGCTCGGCCGTGGCCGGGACGGGCGACACCGGTCCCGCGACGCTCTGGGTCGCCGACGACCGCGAGGAGGGCGCGCCCGGGCCCGCCACGGTCGACCCGGACTCGGTGCCGCCGGACTCCGGCGAGCCGCCGGGACGCGCGGCGGTGCGCCGGCTGCACGGGTGAGCTCCCCGGTCCTGCTCACCCGCGCCGCGGTCGACGCCGCGGCCGCGGTGCTCGACGGGATCGCGGTGCGGACCGCGGTCGAGCCCCTCGCGGCCGTGCCCGGCCTGCTGCTCAAGCGGGAGGACACCCAGCCCATCGGAGCGTTCAAGCTGCGCGGGGCGTACCACGCGGCGGCCCGGCTCGCCGCCGAGGTGCGGGCCGCGGGCCTCGTGACCCACTCGTCGGGCAACCACGGGCGGGCCCTGGCGTGGGCCGCCGCCCGGTTGGGGGTGCCGGCGACCGTCGTCGTCCCCGACGACGCCGTGGCGGCCAAGGTCGAGGCGATGGCGGCCCTCGGGGCACGGCTCGTCCCGGTCCCGGCCGACGAGCGGGAGTCCGCCGCGGACGCGGTCGTCGCCGAGACCGGCGGGGCGCTCGTCCCGCCCTACGACCACCCGGACGTCATCGCCGGCCAGGGCACCGTCGGCGCCGAGATCGCGGACCAGCTGCCCGACGTCGACCGGGTCCTCGTCCCGGTGGGCGGCGGGGGCCTGATCTCCGGGATCGCGGTGGCGCTCGCCGGCACCGGGATCTCCGTCGTCGGCGTGGAACCGGAGCTCGCCGGGGACGCCGCGGAGTCCAAGCACGGCGGCCGCCTCGTGCGTTGGGACCGGGCCCGGGTGGCCCGCACCGCCGCCGACGGGCTGCGCGCGGCCCGGCTCGGGGAACTCACCTGGCCGCACGTCGAGGCGCTCGTGGACGACGTCGTGACGGTGTCCGAGGCCGCGATCGAGCAGGCAGCACGGCTGCTGCACGGCGCCGGCGTACCCGCCGAGGCGAGCGGCGCCGTGGCGACGGCGGGGGCCCTGGAGCACCCCGGACTCGTGGGGACCCGGACCGTCGCGGTCGTCAGCGGCCGCAACGTCGACCCCACCTGGGTGGCGCGGGTGCTCGCCGCGTGACGACCGGCGCCCGCTCGGGGTCGTCCGGTCGACGCGCGCACCGCTCGGGCGGGTGACAGCGCGGGGCGGCGTCCCGCACCATGGAGGCCATGATCGAGTTCCGACAGGGCGGTCGGCGGCGGATCGACCGCGTCCTCGACCCCGGCTTCCTGGCCGCGATCGGGGACCGCTCACTGGACGAGCTCCGGGCGATGCGCGACGACGCCGCCCAGGAGGAGACCGATCTGTCCTACCTGCGCCGCCTGCTGCACGCCCGCATGGACATCGTGCGCTTCGAGGAGCACCGGCGCGCCGACGGTGGTGACGGCTCGGTGATGGACGCGCTGCCGCGGATCCTCGCCGACAACGCCCTCGGCCCGGCCGCCGGCCGCGGACGCCACCAGACGGTGGAGCCGTCGCGCGCCGAGTCGCACCGCCGCCACGTCGAGGCCCTGCTCGCCGACACCGGGCTGTCCGACGTCGCGAGCCTCACCGACGCCGAGCTCACCGAGTGCACGGAGGCCTACGCCGCCGAGGAGGCCTCGGTCTCCGACCACCGCATCCGCGTGCAGCAGGTCATGGACGCCTGCAACGACGAGATCGGCCGGCGCTACCGGGAGGGGTCGGCCTCGGTCGACGAGCTGCTGCGCCGGGAGCGCGAAGGTGCCTGACGGCTTGTGAGCACTTTCCCGTGCCATAGGGCGGACTAGTGCTCACGAGCGCGCAGCGCACCTAATTGGCCCGCTCCCGGATGGCGCGGACGGCCCAAAAGTCGCGCAGGCGGCGGTAGCTCGCCATGGCCCGCTCCGCGTCGCCCTCGCGCAGCGCGTCGAGGGCCTCGCCGACGTCCTCGGCGGAGGTGTCGGCGGCCAGCGTCTCGTCGTCGAGCAGCTGCACCAGCCCGCCGTAGTCAAGCTCCACCAGCGACCCGGCGTCGAAGTGGCGCAGCCAGCGGGCGGTGTCGCGCAGGATCTCCGACGGGCCGCCGTCCCCGAGCGCGGAGCTCAGCAGCTCGGCGGCGGAGTCGGCCCGCGCGAGCGCGTCGGCCATCGAGACCCGCCAGTAGCAGCGGCGACGCGCCTCGGAGCCGGTCGGGGCGTCGGCGGTGGCGGAGTCGTCGCGGGCGAGCACGAGGACCCGGTCCGCCGGCTCCACGAGGACGAACCACGGCAGCGGCACCGTCCAGGTGGCCGACACCACGTGGGTGGCGCTCTCCCCGAGCTCGGCCACCACGGCCTCGGCGCGCGAGCGTGCCGCCGACTCCTCGTAGTGCAGTGCCGCCGCCCGCAGCACCGGCGACTCCGTGGACAGGAACCCGACGAGGGCCGCGGCCGCGCGGGGGCGGGTATCGAGCGGGCAGACGAGCGTCGTGGGGCCGAAGCGCGGAGGCGACGGGGCGGCCTGGCCGGGCCTGGGCGCGTCGGCGCTCTCCGCGAGCAGGACGTCCGCCGGGCCCTCCGTGGCCGTCCCGTCGATGCGCTCACCAGGCAGCAGGCGCACCGGGACCCCGAGCTGTGCGCGGAGACACACATCCCGTTCGCGGACCCCCGCCTGGGTGACCGGCACCGCGCCACGGGCGAGTCCGGCCCGGACACGCTGGGCCAACGGCCCCGAGAGCGCCCCCAGCGGCTCGTAGACGCGGAGGTAGCAGGCGAAGGGGGCGGGCACGGGCGCGATGGTGCCACGTCACGTCGCACCGGCGTTCGGACACACGGTATGGTGGAGCTACGAGCATTTCTATGAGATGAGGGGGGCCGCCGGTCGTTCCGGCCGCCCCCCGCCCTGTTCGAGGGGGTCATTGCCCATGGGACGCGGACGAGCCAAGGCGAAGCAGACGAAGGTCGCTCGCGAGCTCAAGTACAGCTCCCCGACCACGGATTTCGACGCCCTGCAGCGGGAGTTGGCTGCCGGGGACCCGTTCTCCCGGTACACGAGCGACGACGACGACCACGCCGACGCCCGGAGCTCCGAGTACAGCTACGAAGAGCGCTGACCCC
>NZ_JBVPVA010001120.1:0-6542 GCF_055612215.1 Actinomycetospora sp.
CGCCCGCCGCGGCGGCGGCGGCCAGGGCGAGGACGCCGACGGCGTGGGCCTGCCCGGACTCGGAGACGGTCAGCAGTCCCGTCCCCGCGACGAGGAGGCCGACGGCGAGCAGCACGGAGCGACGCCCGGCCCCGGCGGGGCGCACCTGTCGCCGGTCCGTTTCGCGACCGGAACGGTCGGTGTCCTCCACCGGCGTCGTCGCGCCGGGATCGAAGCGGCCGCGCAGCACCATGGAGAACAGCAGCCCCAGCGAGGGCACCAGCACGACGGCTCCGCCGACCACCGCGATGAGCAGTCCGACGAGCGTGGGGGCGGGGGCGGCCGCCTGATCCGCGGTCAGGCCCGGCAGCAGCACGGGATGCTGCGCGAGGCCCCAGCCGGCCACGACGGCGGCCACCGCCAGGGCCGCCGTGAGCCGTGCCGCGTCGTGCCGACGTGCACCGACCAGACCGAGCGTGACGAGGCCCGCGCCGGCGGACAGCGCCAGCGCGACCGAGCCGGGCCAGCGCAGCAGTCCCCGCTCGACCAGCGGAGCGTCGACCCGGAGCACGACCAGGCCGCCGAGGGCGAGTGCACCGGCCACGACGCCGCCGGCGAGAGCGCGCACGCGGAAGCGGCGCTCGAGGTCGGGTGCGCCGATGCGCGCGGCGTCCGCGGCGAGGTAGACGGCGGCGAGGAACGCCGAGAGGACCACCGCCAGGACCCCGATCGTCAGCGACGACGGGTTGAGCCAGCTCGTCCACAGGTTCCCGGCCGCGTTGCCGACGGGCACCCGCATCGAGACGATGCCGCCGACGACGGCGCCGAGCGAGAACGGGGTCAGCACCGACGACGCGGCGAAGAGGGTGTCGACGGTCCGGCGCTCGCGCGCCGTCCGGGTGCCGGCGTGCAGCGCATAGGCCGCGCCGCGGGCGAGCACGCCGAGGGCGGCCAGGAACAGCGGCACGGTGAGCGTGGTGGCGACGGCGCCCACCAGCACCGGGTAGGCCGTCCACGCCACGGTGAGGACGAAGACCAACCAGACGTGGTTCGCCTCCCACACCGGGGCCAGCGCGTGGTGGGCGTGGTCGCGCAGCCGCTCGGCGGCCGGGCCGCGACCGGCGGTGAGCTGCCACATCCCGGCGCCGAAGTCGGCGCCGCCGAGGGTGGTGTACGCGGCCAGGCCGAGGAGGACCACGACGAGCGGGAGCTCCGCGAGGGTCATGCCGCACCCCCGATGCGCCCGCCGGAGGGCACCGGCTCGGCCGGTCCACCACGGACGTCGCCGTCGCCCGGGTCCTCGTCGAGGGGGACCGCCGCGAGGCGGCGCAGGACCCACACCAACGCGACGGCGACACCGACGTAGACGGCACCGAGCACGGCGTACCCCACCGGGATCCCGGGCGCCGCGGTGACGGCCTGGGGGGTGCGCATGACGCCGTAGACCGTCCACGGCTGGCGCCCGACCTCGGTGACGACCCAGCCGCACAGCAGCGCCACCAGCGAGGCCGGGCCGGCCACGACCACGGCCCGGCTCCACCACCGGGACGCGGGCAGCCGACGGTGGCGGACGAGGACGACGAGCGAGAGCACCCCGAGCACGGCCAGCAACGTCCCGACGCCCACCATCGCCTGGAACGCCATCCGCACGACGTTGACGGGCGGCGCCTGGTCGGGCGGGACGGCGTCGAGCCCGGTCACGACGGCGTCGGGGTCGTGGACGGCCAGCAGCGACAGCATCCGTGGGAGCTCGATCCCGTCGACCACCTGGCCGTCGCGGTACCAGCCGAGGACGTGCACCGGTGCCCCGGCGACGGTGTGCCCGAGGCCCTCGAGCGCGGCGAGCTTCACGGGCTGGTAGCGCGCCACCGCCCGCCCGGCCCAGTCGCCGACGAGCACCTGCACGATCGCCGCGACCGAGGCCACCGTCACGGGCACCGCCAGGGCCAGCCGGTCGTACGCCGAGTCGTGCCCGCGCAGCCGCTCCATGGCGTAGACCGCGGCCACGGCGAACCCCGTCACCACGAAGGCGGCGACGTACATGTGCACGAACTCGTGCCACAGGTAGGGGTTGGCGAACAGCGCCTCGGCGGGACGGACGTCGACCACACGCCCGTCCCGCAGGGTGAAGCCTCCGGGGTGGTTCATCCACGCGTTGACCGAGATGACCATGAACGACCCGGTCACGCCGGCCACCGCGATCGGGATCCCGCACGCCAGGTGTGCGCGCGGACGGAGCCGGTCCCAGCCGTAGAGGTAGATGCCGATGAAGACCGCCTCGGTGAAGAAGGAGAACCCCTCGATGGCGAACCCGAGGCCGAACACACCGCCGAAGGTCGCGGTGAAGACCGGCCAGAGCAGGGCCATCTCCACGCTGAGCACGGTGCCGGTGATGACGCCGATCGCGAACAGTGCCGCCATCACCCGGCTCCAGCGGCGCGCGAGGTCGCGGTGCAGTGCGGCTCCGGTCCGCTGGTGGAGTCCCTCGAGGAGCAGCACGAGCACCGGGAAGGCGATGCCGAAGCACACCAGCGGGATGTGCGCGGCGAACGACAGGGCCTGGAGCTGGCGCGCCTGGTCCAGGAAGGGCTGGCCCGCGGGAGGGAACACCTCGACGAGGGTGGCGGCCCCCCGGGCGGGCGGGAACCGACCGGAGACCGCCCTCGCACGACAGGACGAGCGGGGTCGGGGGTTCTCGACCCGGCGTGACCGCGACGGCCGGAGCGTGCGCGGCGGATCGTGGGCGCCCCCGCGGAGCGGCCGGTCGGATCCCCCCGGCCGGAGTCCGCGGCGTCGGGCGGAACGATCGAGAGGTGACGGAGGAGCGGTCATGGGAATTCTCGGATGGATCGTGCTGGGACTCGTGGTGGGCGCGTTGGCGAAGCTGATCATGCCCGGTGACGACCCCGGTGGTGTCATCGTCACCGGCGTGCTCGGGATCGTCGGGGCCCTGCTCGGCGGGTTCGTGGGACGTGCGCTGTTCGGGACCGGTCTCGGGGACTTCTTCGACCTGCGTACGTGGGTGCTCGCCCTCGTCGGTTCGCTGGTCGTGCTCGGGATCTACCGCCTCGTGGCGGGACGGCGTGCCCGGACGTGAGCGGGGTCTCCGGGGAGGCGCCGCCGCGGGTCGGAGGTGACGTGGGCACGACGACCCTGGTCGCCGGGACGACCTTCTGCCTGTCGACGGCCGGTGGCGACGTCGTCCCCGGTGGGGTCCAGGGTCTGTTCGTCGACGACACCCGCGTGGTGTCGGCCTGGCGGCTGCGGATCGACGGGGCCCCGGTCGAGCCCCTGGGGATCCTCGAGAGCGAGCGCTTCCGGGCGACGTTCGTCGGGCGCACGCCGCCGCGGAAGGGTCGGGCCGACGCCACCCTCCTGGTCGAGCGCACCCGCAGCGTCGGCGACGGCATGGTCGACGAGCTGCGGATCCGCAATCTCTCGGCGGAGGCGGCCGGGCTGACGGTCGAGCTCGAGGTGGAGGCCGATTTCGCCGACCTCTTCGAGGTCAAGGAGAGCCGCGTCGACCGACGACCCCGGGTGGCGCTGGAGGACGACGAGCACGCGGTGACGTTCGTGCTGGCGTCCTCGCCGCACCGGTCGCGGATGCGTGTCGTCGGTGACGGCGAACCGGCGACGACCGGCACGACGTTCCGCCACACCGTCCTCGTCCCCGGACGCGAGACGTGGACGACCCGCTGGGTGGTCGGGGTCGCGTTGGGCCCGTGCGACACGTTGCCGATCCACGACGAGGGGTCCCCGGAAGGTGAGGCCGCCCGGCGGATGGCGCGGTGGCGGCTGTCGGCGCCGGTGGCCGAGACCCCGCGGCCGGGCCTGGAGACCACGCTGCACACCAGCTCCGAGGACCTCGGCGCCCTGCAGATCGACGATCCCGCCCACCCCGACCGCCGGGTCGTCGCCGCCGGGGCGCCGTGGTTCATGGCGCTGTTCGGCCGCGACTCGCTGCTCACGAGCCTCATGGCGCTGCCGCTGGACCAGGAGCTCGCCCTGGGGACGCTGCGCATGCTCGCCGACCTGCAGGGCCGCCGGGTCGAGCCGCTCACCGAGGAGGAGCCCGGCCGGATCGTCCACGAGGTGCGCTGCGGCCGGGAGGGGAGCCTCAGCCGGATCGGCTCCTCGGCCTACTACGGCACGGTCGACGCCACCCCCTTGTTCGTGGTGGTGCTGGGCGAGCTGCACCGGTGGGGTCTGGCCGGCGTGGAGCTGCGCGAGCTGCTGCCCGCGGCGGACCGGGCGATGGCGTGGGTGGCGGACTACGGCGACCGCGACGGCGACGGCTTCGTCGAGTACCAGCGGGCCTCCGACCGCGGGCTGGTCAACCAGGGCTGGAAGGACTCCTTCGACGGGGTGACCACCGCGGCCGGGCGCATCGCCGAGCCGCCGATCGCCCTGGCCGAGGTCCAGGGGTACGTGTACGCGGCGCACCTCGCCCGGGCCGAGCTCGCGGACGCGGTCGACGACCCGCGGACCGCGACCGAGCACCGGCACCGCGCCGCGGTGCTGCAGGAGCGCTTCGACGGACGCTTCTGGCTGCCCGATCGCGGGTGGTACGCGATGGCGCTCGACGGTGACAAGCGGCCGGTGGACGCGCTGAGCAGCAACATCGGCCACTGCCTCTGGTCGGGGATCGTGCCGCCGGAGCGCGCGGGCCGCGTGGCCCGTCACCTGCTGGGGGAGACGATGTGGACCGGCTTCGGCGTCCGCACGCTCGCCTCGGACATGGGCGCCTACAACCCCATGGGCTACCACACCGGGTCGGTGTGGCCGCACGACAACGCGTTGGTGGCGGCCGGGCTCATGCGCTACGGGCACGTGTCCGAGGCGCAGCGGGTGGCGCTGGGGATGCTCGACGCCGCCCGCGCCTTCGGCGGCCGCCTGCCCGAGCTGTTCTGCGGTTTCGACCGCGAGGAGTTCCCGGCCCCGGTGCCCTACCCGACGTCGTGCTCCCCGCAGGCGTGGGCGGCGGCGACCCCCGTGTCGCTCCTGCGGAGTCTGTTGCGCTTCCATCCCGATCTGCGGTGTGGGCGGCTGGGCTTCGACCCGGCGTTGCCGCCGGCGATGCTGCCGCTGCGGATCGGCAACCTGGCCCTGGCGGGGTCGCGCCTCGTGCTCGAGGTCGACGTGGACGGGTGGGACGTCCACGGGCTGCCGCCCCACGTGACGCCGGCGCCGGCGCCGCCGGGCCGCGCCTGACCGGTCAGGAGGCCGGACGCGAGGCCGCCGGCGGCCGGCGGGCCGCGGCGACCCGGCGGTACACGCGCTCGTAGCCGGCGGCGAGCGCGGCGTCGGAGAACCGCTCCTCGACGGCCGCGCGACAGTCCCGCGGGTCGATCTCGTGCGTCCGCGACAACGCCGCGGGCAGCTCCGCGGGCCGGTCGCACACCCAGCCCGTGAGCCCGTGGTCGACCACCTCGGGCACGGCGCCCCGCCGCAACGCCACCACCGGGGTACCGCAGGCCATGGCCTCGATCATCACCAGGCCGAAGGGCTCCTCCCAGTCGACGGGGAACAGCAGGCAGCGCGCGCCCGCCAGGAGGTCCAGCTTCCGCCGGCCGCCGACCTCCCCGATCCACTGCACGTCGCCACCGAGCCGGGGGGCCACGGCGTGCTCGAAGTACTCCACCTCGGGGTCCTCACGGCACTTCGCCGCCATCACCAGGGGGATGCCCGCCGCGCGGGCGGCGTCGATGGCCCAGGTCGGGCCCTTGTCGGGACTCATCCGCCCGAGGAAGAGGGCGTAGTCGCCCTTCGCGGCGCGGAACGGGAAGCGGTCGGGACGGACACCGTTAGGCACCGTCGCGGCCCACCGCGCCGTCGGCAGGCGCTCGCGCTGGGCGCGGGAGAGCGCGACGAGCGACGCCCGGGCGGACAGCGACCGGTAGTACACGCCCATGTCGCCCTCCACCGGCCCGTGCGCGGTGACCACCGTGGGGAGCCCGTGCTCCGCGCCGACCAGCGGGCCGGCGAGCGTGTTGTCGTGGACCACGTCGACGGCGAGGTCGGCCAGCAGCTCGGGGAGGCGGACCGCCTGCACCACCTCGGGCAGCGCTCGGCCCATCAGCCGGGGGTCGGCGGTCGGGCCGGTCGGTCGGAACGCGGCGGTGGTCCCGTGTCGTCCCGGGCCCAGGAGGGTGACCTGGACGCCGCGGTCGACCAGGGCGTCGACGAGGTCGCTGCACACCGACTCCACGCCGCCGTAGGCGTCGGGCGGCAGCTCCAACCACGGCGGTGCGATCACCGCGACGTGCAGCGGGCCGTCGCCGCGCTCCCTCTCCGCCCACCTGGTCACCGTGCCTCCTCCACCTCGACCGCACTCCCTGGGTCAGACACGGTGCAGGGAGTCGACGGTCAGGGGCATCGGCTCGGCAGGTCACATCCGCCCGGTGGAGCCTCGCCCCTCGGGCCGAGCCGTCCCCGGGCACCGGCACGGACCACGCCGACCTCGCCGGACCGGGGATCGGCGGCCGGCCGACGGTCGGCGCCCGCGATACCGACCACTCTTCGACCCGACGGGTCGGAATCGTCTCCGCGGCGTCGACCCGCTC
>NZ_JBVPVA010000176.1:0-3996 GCF_055612215.1 Actinomycetospora sp.
CCCGGACGTCACCGACGCGGCCCTCGAGCCGGCCGGCGAGCCCGCCACCGAGCCCGCCACGCCGGGATCGGCCACCGCCTCGCCGGCGGCCAACCCCGCGACCCGGACCCGGAAGGCCCGCACGACGACCCCCGGCACCACGACCCCGGGCACCACGACCCCGGCCGCCACCGAGGCGGCGACGCCCGAGTCGGCCACACCCGAGTCGGCCACACCCGAGTCGGCCACCCCCGCGTCGGCCACGCCCGCGGCGGAGAAGCCCGCCCGGAAGCCGCGCGCCGCCCGCCGGAACGCCGCCACCACGCCCGCCGAGCCGGCACCCGCCGTCGAGGCCGGCGCGGCGTCGAGCTCGCCGGAGCCCACGAACGCCCCGCCGACCCGCACCGACGGCGCCCACGTCGAGCCGTCCGCCGCCAACGGCACCGGCCCGCACACGAACGGCGTCGCGTCGAACGGCGCCGCCCCCGCTCCGACGACGTCGACCGGCCACACCCCGAACGGCTCGACCGTGAACGGCTCGGCCTCGCCCGGCACGACGGCGGCCGCTGCCCGGACGGCCGAGGCTCGCGAGGTCACGACGTCCTCCGTGCCCGTCCCGGCCCCCAGCGACGAGGCCGCCGCGGCCCCGTCGTCGACGAACGGCACGAAGACGCGTGCCCGCCGGGCGACCCGCGCGACCAGTCAGGCGTCCGCCCCGGCCGACGCGACCACGACCGTCGAGGCCGAGGAGCCGGCCGAGGCGGAGAAGCCGGCGCGCGCCCGCACCACCCGCACGCGCACCCCACGGGCAGGCACCACCGGGCGTGGCCCGGACGCCGCCGAGACCGCGACCCGCCCGGCGCGCACGCGCGCCACCCGCACGAACCCGACGAGCACGCCGACGTCGGGCTCCTGACACCGGGAGTCATGGGACGACGCACACCACCGGCCGTGCGGATTTCCATGATCGACTGCCTGGTGGTGCCAGGCCGGGGACCGGTACTTCGGGAAGCGCGCTCCTCGTGGTGGTCGCTAGGCAGTTGATCATGGCGAGGGCACCGACCCGTCCGGTGCCCTCGTCATGATCAACCGCCTAGTGACTCCGGACCAGGACGTCCGCCGCGGCGAGGTCCGCCAGGCGGGCGGCCACCTCCTGCGGCGGGTGCAGCGGCAGCACGATGTCAGCTGATCTCCGGGCCCTCCGGGACGGCGGGGGTGACCCCGCCCGTGCCGTCGCGGCGGGCCCGCCGTGCGGCCAGCCCCAGCAGCACGAAGATCACGATCTGGCTGATCACGTATCCGACGGCGGCCCACACCGCCCCGCCCCACCAGGAGAGCACGAGGGTCGCGAGCAGGCCGATCGTCAGGCCCGTCGCGATCCCGACGGCGACCGCCCGCTGCCGGCCGCGGTTCTGCGCGATGACGGCGAACGGCTGGTTGAGGGTCACCACGGCGGCACCGACCGCGAGGATCGCGAACACCGTCCCGGAGCGGGCGTACTCGGGCCCGAGGAGCAGCGGGATGAGCGGCGGCCCGGCGACGGCGGCCACGAGCGGAGCCAGGCAGAGAGCCGCCCCGACCCGCAGGACGCGGCGCTCCTCGCCGCGCAACGCGGCCTCGTCGGCACCCGCCCGGGCCAGCCACGGCGAGGCCACCAGGCCGAGGGAGTTGGCGAGGAAGGTCAGCGGGCCGAGCAGCCGCCCGCCCGCGGCGTAGAGGCCGGCCTGGAAGGCGCCCGCGCCCGCCGTCACCAGCGGGGTGTCCAGTTGCTGGGCCGACGCGGCGAGGTTCGCCAACCCGAAGCCCAGCGCCTCCCGGTGGTGCCCGACGAGCTCGGACAGGCGACGTCGGCGCTCCCCCGCCGGGCCGAGGAACACGCGGTCGAGCAGCGCCTCGAGCAGGAACGACGCGGGCAGGGCGGCCGCGAGCGCCAGGGTGCCGGTCCCGACGAGGGCGAGGACGACCGCGATGACGAGCCCCCCGACCCGTCCCACGAGCTGGCCGGTCGACGCACGCGCGAAGCGCTCCCGGGCACGCAGCAGCCCGTTGGCGTTCTGCGCCTCCCACACCCCGACCCCGACGAACGCGAGGAGGACCGCACTGGGCAGATCGGGGGCGAGGGCGAGGCTCGAGGCGAGCCCGACGACGAGGAGCAGGACGAGCGCCCAGGGTCGCTTGGCGGCGACGACGGCGCGGGCCCGCGTCTCCTCGACGCGCCCGGCGGCCGTCTCCCGGACCAGGTAGTTGATCAGGCCGAGGTCGACGACGACGGCGGCGACCTGCCCGATCGCCGCGCAGGTGGCGACGAGTCCGAGCGTGGCGGGGGCGATCGAGCGGGCACCGACGACGTAGGTGACGCCGAGGACGAGCTGCCCGACCACGAGCGCGCCGGCCACCCCGCCGATGCGGCCGAGGAAGAGCGACAGCGTGCCGCCGGGCCGCCGGCCCGAGTCCGGCCCGGCGTCGGTCACGGAGCCGGGTGCGCCGGGGCCGGAGGCACGGGGGACGCTGCGGCCACTGCGGTCATCGGGTGGCGCCGACGTCCTGGAGCTCGGAGTCGACCATGATGTGGGCGAGCTGCTCGGGCATCGTCTGGGCCTTCCACCCGAGCTCGCGCTGCGCCTTCGAGGCGTCCCCGATCAGCGCGTCCACCTCGGTCGGGCGCAGGTAGCCCTCGTCGAACCGGACGTGGGCCTCCCAGTCCGCGCCGACGTGGTCGAAGCAGTACTGCACCCACTGGCGCACCGTGGTGGCCGTGCCGGTGGCGAGCACGTAGTCATCGGCGGTGTCGGCCTGCAGCATCCGCCACATGCCCTCCACGTACTCCGGGGCGAACCCCCAGTCCCGCACCGCGTCCAGATTGCCCAGGTAGACGAACTCCTCCTTGCCCTGCGCGATCCGCGCCGCCGCCCGCGCGATCTTCCGAGTCACGAAGGTCTCCCCACGCCGCGGCGACTCGTGGTTGAACAGGATCCCGTTCACCGCGAACATCCCGTGCGCCTCACGGTAGTTCCGCGCCATCCAGTACCCGTAGACCTTCGCCGCCCCATAAGGGCTGCGCGGGTAGAACGGCGTGGCCTCCGACTGCGGCGGCGGCGTCGCCCCGAACATCTCCGACGACGACGCCTGGTAGTAGCGGGTGTCGATCCCCACCATCCGGATCGCCTCGAGCAACCGCGTCGTCCCCACCCCGGTCGTGTTCCCGGTGTACTCCGGCTCGTCGAACGACACCCGCACGTGCGACTGCGCCGCCAGGTGGTACACCTCGTCGGGACGCACCTTCTCGATCAACGTCACCAACCGCGACGAGTCCGTCAGATCCCCGTAGTGCAGAACGAGGCGCTGCTCGGGATCGTGCGGATCCTGGTACAGGTGCTCGATCCGACCCGTGTTGAACGTCGAGGCACGCCGGATGATCCCGTGGACCTCATAGCCCTTCGACAACAACAACTCGGTCAGATACGAGCCGTCCTGGCCCGTGATCCCGGTGATGAGAGCGCGCTTCACGCGTCGGCCCCTTCTGTGGAGTCTGTGTTCACGTGGTGGTCCAGGTACCACTGATAGGTCGACGCGAGGCCCTCGGCGAGCCCGATCCGCGGTTTCCACCCGGTCGCGGCGATCCGCGACACGTCCAGCACCTTGCGCGGCGTCCCGTCCGGACGCGACGTGTCGTACACGATCTCCCCCGCGAACCCCACCGTCGCGGCCACCAGCGACGCCAGCTCCGCGATCGTCACGTCCTCCCCGGTGCCCACGTTGATCGGCGCCGGATCGTCGTAGACATCGAGCAGGTGCACACACGCCGCCGCCAGGTCGTCCACGTGCAGGAACTCCCGCCGCGGCGTCCCGGTCCCCCACACCGTCACGCTCGGCGCACCAGCGACCGTCGCCTCGTGGAACTTCCGGATCAACGCCGGCAACACGTGCGACGACTCCAGATCGAAATTGTCGCCCGGCCCGTACAGGTTCGTCGGCATCGCCGAGACCCACCGCGCCCCGTACTCCCGCCGGTAGGAC
>NZ_JBVPVA010000308.1:0-4200 GCF_055612215.1 Actinomycetospora sp.
GGTGGCCTGCTCCTCGGCCATTCGCCGTACACCTCCCGCTCGGATCGTGCGGGGCATTCAAACAGCTTCCCGGTCGGCGTCGCACCCCCGACCTGCAGCGACCCGCACATCGGGGGCGTCGAAGCGGGCGATCCGGACGGACTCCGGACGGACTCCGGACGGCCGAGACGGCGGCCCCACGAGGACCGGCCGCCCCCTCGCCGTCCTCCCGGGCCATCATCCACCTCGCGGCGGTGGAGTGATCGCTCGGCGGGCAGCCGGCCGCCGAGGAGACGATCTCCGCCGGTCACCGCGGCCCGGGCACGCCGACGCGGCTAGCGTGACGGCGGTGAGCGCCCGCCCGATCGCCCTCGTCGGGCCGACGGCCACGGGCAAGTCCGACCTGGCGCTCGACCTGGCCGCGCGCCTGCCCGGCGTCGAGGTCGTCAACGCCGACGCGATGCAGCTCTACCGCGGCATGGACATCGGCACCGCGAAGCTGCCCGTGCCCGCCCGCCGCGGCGTCCCGCACCACCTGCTCGACGTCCTCGAGGTCACCGAGACCGCCACCGTCGCGGCCTACCAGCGCGACGCGCGGGCCGCCGTCGACGAGGTCCTGGCGCGCGGCGGCACCCCGGTCGCCGTCGGCGGGTCCGGGCTCTACCTCCAGGCCCTCGTCGACGACCTGCGCTTCCCCGGCACCGACCCCGCGGTGCGCGCGCGGCTGGCGGCGGAGCTCGCCGAGGTCGGTCCGGCGGTGCTGCACGCCCGGCTCGCGCGGATCGACCCCGACGCCGCCGCCGGCATCCTGCCCGGCAACGGCCGGCGCGTCGTGCGGGCACTCGAGGTCGTCGAGATCACCGGGGCACCCTTCGCCGCGAGCCTGCCGCGGCCCGATGCGCCGCGGCACGACACCGTGCTCGTCGGGCTCGACCGCGACACCGCCGCGCTCGACGCCCGCGTCGAGGAGCGCGTCGACGGGATGCTCGCGGCGGGCCTGCTCGACGAGGTCCGTCGTCTCGCCGCGGCGGGCCTGCGCGACGGCGGGACCGCGTCCCGGGCCGTCGGGTACCGCGAGCTCCTCGAGGTCCTCGACACCGGCGACGACCACGCCCCCGACCCCGACCCGTCCGCCCTCGCCGACGCGCGCCGGCGGATCGTCGTCGCGACCCGCCGCCTCGTCCGGCGGCAGCGCTCGTGGTTCCGCCGGGACCCGCGCGTGCGGTGGTTCGACGCGTCGTCGGCCACGCTCGTCGACGACGTCGTCGCGCTGGCACACGCGACCGCCGACGCTTCGTAGGCTGGGCACATGGAGTTCGTCCTCGGCCACGGCACGGAGAACGACTTCGTGCTGCTGCCCGACCCCGAGGGTCGCCGGGATCTCGACGCCGCCGCCGTCCGCGCGCTCTGCCACCGCCGCCGCGGGCTCGGCGCCGACGGGGTGCTGCGCGTGGCGCCGTCGCACGACCCCGGTGCCGCGTTCTTCATGGACTACCGCAACGCCGACGGCTCGCTCGCCGAGATGTGCGGCAACGGGATCCGGGTGTTCGCCCGCTACCTGGTCGCGGCCGGCCTCGCACAGGCCGGGACCTTCGCGATCGCGACCCGGGCGGGCCTGCGGACCGTCGAGCTCGGCGAGGACCCCGACGGCGAGGTCACCGTGGACATGGGCCCGGCGCGGGTCGGGCCGGACGCGGTGGCGATCCTGCCCTCGCCGGTCGGCCCCGCGGGCTCGGTGACCTCCTTCGCCGGGGTGGCCGTCGACGTCGGGAACCCGCACCTGGCCTGCGTCACCACCGCCGACCTGGACGCCCTGGACCTCACCGCCGCCCCCGGGCACGACCCCGAGGTGTTCCCCGACGGCGTGAACGTCGAGTTCCTGACGCCACTGTCCGCCGAGGGCGCCACCCGACTCCGCGTCCACGAGCGCGGCTCCGGCGAGACCCGTTCGTGCGGTACCGGAACGGTCGCCGGGGCGGTCGCCGGGCTGCGCGCGGCGGGCCGCGACTCCGGGACGGTGACGGTGACGACGCCGGGCGGTGTGCTGCGGGTCGACGTCGGCGCCGGGCTCGGCTCCGCCCCCGGCGCGACGACGACGCTCACCGGCCCCGCCGTCCTCGTCGCCCGGGGCGAGGTGGAGCTCGAGGCGGACCCCGCGCGCGTCGGCGAGATGTGGGCCCGCGTGGGGCTGCGGGCGCCGGCGGGCGTCTGACGCGGGGCCGTGCGCTCCGGAAAGACGTGGTGACGGCGCGTCGCCCGTGGGAGAATCGACGTCACGATGACAGAACCCGCAGCCGACCGTTCCGGTCCCTCCACGTCCCCCGTGTCCGGTGTGTCCACCCGTCGTGGGGACCGTCCGTCGCACGGCCGCATCGATCTCGACCCCACGGCGCTCCACCCCGCGCCCGACGAGACCGACCCGACCACGGGCACGATGGAGCTCGAGGAGCGCTCGTCGCTACGGCGCGTCCCGGGCCTCTCCGGCGCATCCACCGAGCTCACCGACGTCACCGAGGTCGAGTACCGGCAGCTGCGCCTCGAGCGCGTCGTGCTCGTCGGCGTGTGGACCGAGGGCAGCGCCGCGATGGCCGACGCCTCGATGGTCGAGCTCGCCCGGCTCGCCGAGACGGCGGGCTCCGAGGTGCTCGACGGGCTCGTCCAGCGCCGCTCCAACCCCGACCCGGCCACGTTCGTCGGCTCCGGCAAGGTGGCCGAGCTGCGCGAGACCGTGTCCGCCACCGGCGCCGACACCGTGATCGCCGACGGCGAGCTCTCGCCCGGCCAGCTCCGCCAGCTCGAGGAGAAGCTCAAGGTCAAGGTCGTCGACCGGACCGCGCTGATCCTCGACATCTTCGCCCAGCACGCCCGGTCGCGGGAGGGCAAGGCCCAGGTCGAGCTCGCCCAGCTGCGCTACTTCCTGCCCCGCCTGCGCGGCTGGGGCGAGTCGATGTCCCGCCAGGGCGGCGGCGCCGGCGGTGGTGGCGGCGCGGGTGGCGGCGGCGTGGGCACCCGTGGCCCCGGTGAGACCAAGCTCGAGACGGACCGGCGGCGGATCCACCAGCGGATCGCGAAGCTGCGCCGCGAGCTCGAGGGCATGAAGACCGTCCGTGACACCCAGCGCGACCGGCGGCGTCGTCGGGAGGTCCCGGCGGTCGCCATCGCCGGGTACACCAACGCCGGCAAGTCCTCGCTGCTCAACGCGATCACCGACGCGGGCGTGCTCGTCGAGGACGCCCTCTTCGCGACCCTCGACCCGACCACGCGCCGGTGGGAGATCCCCGACGGGCGCGAGGCCACGCTCACCGACACCGTCGGCTTCGTGCGCCACCTGCCCCACCAGCTCGTCGAGGCGTTCCGCTCCACCCTCGAGGAGGTGGGCGACGCCGACCTCGTGTGCACGTGGTCGACGGCGCCGACCCCGCCGCGACCGACCAGATCGCGGCGGTCCGCGAGGTGATCGCCGACATCGGCCCGAAGGACGCGAAGAGCGCGCCGCCGGAGCTGCTCGTCGTCAACAAGGTCGACGACGCCGACCCGCTCGCGCTGGCGCAGCTGCGCGCGACGCTGCCGGGGGCGGTGTTCGTCTCGGCGCGCACCGGGGAGGGCATCGAGCTGCTGCGGCGCCGGATCGCCGAGGCGTTGCCGCGGCCCGAGGTCGAGGTCGACGTGGTGCTGCCCTACACCGAGGGTGCGCTCGTGGGCCGGGTGCACGCCGAGGGCGAGGTGCTCGCCGAGCGCCACGTCGCGGAGGGCACCGTCATGCAGGCGCGGGTCGGGCCCGAGCTGGCCGCCGCCGTCGAACGGGCCTCGGTCGGCGCCGACGTCCCGGTGCCGTGATCGTCGGGGCCGGGCGGCGCGGTCATCCGGCACGAACCACTCGTTCGTGCCCGTAGCGGCCACGAACGGGTCGTTCGTCGCCGCCGGGATCGTCGGGTGAGCCGACGGACCCGGCGGCGTGGCGGTGCGCTCGCCGTCGTCGTGGCGGCCCTCCTCGCCGCCGGCGTGCTCGGCGGACCCGACGCGCTCGCCGCCCCCGGTCCGGTGACGCGCTGCGCGCTGGACGACCCGCGTCTCGACGAGGTCTCCGGGCTGGCCGTCACCCCGGCGGGGCCCGTGGTCGTGGACGACAGCGGCAACGCGACGGTGGTGTACACCCTCGACGCGGACTGCGCGGTGGCCTCGGCCCGGCCGGTCGCGGTGTCGGGGCGCGACGTCGAGGAC
>NZ_JBVPVA010000311.1:0-2125 GCF_055612215.1 Actinomycetospora sp.
ATGAGCGTCTTCTTGAAGCCCATCTTGAGGGCCTCGGGGCCGATCAGCTCGTGCGAGCCGGGCCCGAGCAGTGCCCGCGGGAAGGGGTGGAACTCCTTGATCGGGAACGGCTTGAGCAGCTCGTCGACCTGCATCTCGATCCTCTCGTCGTCGGGCGGACCGGCTGTCCACAGCTGGTCTGGCGTCCGCCGCGGACGGTATGGGTGCCGTGCGTCACCCGCGAGGGCCCGCACGTGATCCCGACCACGGAGCGGGGAGATCACCCCGACGTTCGGAGGGTTTCCGATGCTGCCCTTCGTGCCGTTTCCGCGTCGAGAACGCAGTTGCGACTCACTTGCGACATGGCGGAGAGGTTCACGCGGCCGCCCGGGGGAACTCGACGCCCGTGGACACGCCCGATCTCGCCGGGCGCACCGCCGTCGTCACCGGGGCGAGCCGCGGGCTCGGCCGGGAGATCGCGGGACGCCTGGCCGGTGCGGGTGCACGGGTGGTGGCCGTCGCCCGCGACCCCGACCGGCTCGCGGAGGCCGTCGCCATCCCGGGCGACGGCCACGACCCGGGCCCCGGCACCGGCCAGGCGCCCCGCGATCTCCCGGCCCAACCCTCGGCTCGCCCCGGTGACGACGGCGGTGCGCCCGCTGAGATCGGTGGCGTCCACGGGCGACGAGTTCCCCCGGACGGCGGCGCGAACCTCGACGTCACTGTCGCACGTTTGTGGCACCTGCCGTACACCCGCGGAATCCGCACGAAGGGCAGCATCGGAAACCCTCCGAACGTCGGGGTGATCTCCCCGCTCCGTGAACGGGATCACGTGTGGGCCCTCGCGGGTGACGCACGGCACCCATACCGTCCGCGGCGGACGCCAGACCAGCTGTGACAGCAGGTCCGCCCGACGACGAGAGGATCCAGATGCAGGTCGACGAGCTGCTCAAGCCGTTCCCGATCAAGGAGTTCCACCCCTTCCCGCGGGCACTGCTCGGGCCCGGCTCGCACGAGCTGATCGGCCCCGAGGCCCTGAAGATGGGCTTCAAGAAGACCCTGATCATGACGTCGGGCCTGCGCGGCACCGACATCGTGCACAAGATCAGTGAGTCCATGAAGTGGCACGGCATCGAGACGGTCATCTACGACCAGGTCGAGTCGAACCCCAAGGACTACAACGTCATGGACTCGGTGAAGATGTACCAGGAGAACTCCTGTGACAGCTTCGTCTCCATCGGCGGCGGCTCCTCGCACGACGCCTGCAAGGGCGCCCGGATCTCCGTGGCGCACGACGGCCGCAACGTCAACGAGTTCGAGGGCTTCAACCAGTCCGAGAACCCGAAGAACCCCCCGCACATCGCGGTCTCGACGACGGCGGGCACGGGCTCGGAGACGTCGTGGGCGTACGTCATCACCGACACCACGACCGACCCGAACAACCCCCACAAGTACGTCGCCTTCGACGACAACTCGGTCACCTCGCTGGCCATCGACGACCCGGTGCTCTACTACGACTGCCCGGTCGACTTCACCGCGCAGTGCGGCTTCGACGTGCTCGCGCACGCCTCCGAGCCCTACGTCTCGCGGCTGAAGTTCGAGCCGTCGCTGGGCAACGCGCTCCACGCGATCGAGCTCACCAACCGCCACCTGCGCGAGGCCGTGTGGAACGGGCAGGACCTGCCCGGCCGCGAGGGCATGATGTACGCCCAGTACATCGCCGCTCAGGCGTTCAACTCCGGCGGCCTCGGCATCATCCACTCGATCTCGCACGCGGTGTCGGCGTTCTACGACACCCACCACGGGCTGAACAACGCCATCGCGCTCCCCCGCGTGTGGGCGTTCAACATGCCCGTGGCCTACAAGCAGTTCGCGAAGATCGCCGGCGCCGTGGGCGTGGACACCACGGGCATGACCGACGTCCAGGCCGCGGAGGCCGCGCTCGCCGCGTCCATCCGGCTGCTGCGCGACGTGGGCATCCCCGAGAAGTTCACCGACGTCACCCAGGACTCCTACTCGAAGAACCGTCTCGGCCAGGGCCCGACGAAGTTCTACGAGAACGAGAAGACCATCACGGGCAACGACGCCGACGTGGACCGCATCACCAACCACGTCCTCGGCGACGCCTGCACCCCGGGCAACCCGA
>NZ_JBVPVA010000477.1:0-2077 GCF_055612215.1 Actinomycetospora sp.
GCCGCCGCCCGCGCCGACGGGGCGAGCTGGCGCACCATCGCCCGGGCCACCGGGGTGGCGCACCGCGACGCCGTCGCCCGCTGGGGGCTCGAGAGCGCCGGGCCCTCGCTGTGACCCGGGAGCTACCGCCTGAGCGGAGCTCGCCCGGCGCGGGGGTAGGTCACAACCACAGCACCCCGCGGATGTCCACCCGCCCAGATGACCAGGCGATCGTTCCCGGGCACTCGCTGTCCTCCCGACGCGCAAGCGCCCGCGCCGGGCGTTCGCGCAGATAGTCCTACGGATGTCAGGCCGGCGAGGGGCGCCGGGACGCTCTCTACCGGCCAGTAACCGCCTACCGTGAAGCGACGTCGAGCACCAGGCGGCGAGCGGTAAGGGCAGGTGGTGGGCGCACCAGCGTCGGCTCACGACCGGACGGAGCGGGAGGTGCTCATGGCGCGGGCGGACCGGTGTTGGTACGTGCTGGGTGAGCTGGCGGCCGAGGGCGTGGCGTGTGTGATGTGCGGTGGGGCGCTGCTGCTCTCACCGATTGCGCAGGTGGTGGTGGGGGTGGCTGCCTCGACCGGGCACCCGGTGTATGCCTGCCGCTCCAACTGCGCCGAGCTCGTCGCCGACGACGAGTAGCCGGGCGAGCCTCCTGCACGCGACCGGTCGGCGGGACGAGTCAGCAGGTCCAGGGTCCCCAGGCGCACCACTGCAGCAGTCCCACTCGGTGTCGTGACTCCGGAGCGCGTACGACGCAGCGCCGGGCGGGCCTGTTGCGGATGATGTGAAGGCGGTCCCGTCCTCGGTGCTGGTCGCGATTCGGTGCGTCGCCTCGACGACCCCGGCGGCGGTGGCCCGGGCCTCGGATGAGCCGGCCGGAGCGACTCCGAGCCGCAGGGGAAGAGACACCGGCCCTGCCGTATGCGCCAGGTGGGCGGTGGGCCGTCCGGGTCCGGACGCTGGACACACTCCTGCTTTGTGCGCCACCGTGGCCATTCGCTTCGCGGCCCAGTCCTCGCCGTGTCGGCTCCGTTGACCATCTCTACGGCAAGGGGACCTTCGTGATCAACAACGAAGATTCCGCGGACCGCGTCCACTGCTCGGCAGTGATCGCCCAGGCCGAAGGCTTCCTCGCCGGCCGCCACGGACTCACCGTCGACGAAGCGGCCTACCTCCTCAAGATCGAGGCGGCGACGCTGGGCCGTCCCCTCAGCGAACTCGCTAAGAACATCATCGAGACCAGGTTGGCCAACCCCGGGGAGCGCCGCGCACAGGACAACCGATGGCACGAGTGTGGCGGCTCCGGCGACTGACCACGCTCCTGTGCCAAACAACGCCAGCCAGAGCGGGGCCAGATCTCCCAGAGGCTGCGCGTCTCCCACCTGCTCGACCTGGCCGAGACAGCCCGAGCCGCCCGCCTCGACAGGGACTCTTTCGGGGGCCGACGACGCAATGGGGCCGCCCGGAGCCTCCACACGCTCTGACCCGAGACCGCACTCGCGAAGGCGACCACCGAGGAGAGCCGCGAGCGGACTACCGGGAGCCTCGCCGACACTCAACCACCAGCGCCCGGGACGCCCTGCCTCCGCGAAAGAGCCGAGCTCATCGAGCCCCTGACCGGCTGGCAGTGGGAGGCCAGGTATGCCGCCGGCCGCGATGAGGCGAGCTGGGAGCAGTCGGAGCCGCCACCAACACCACCGCCGACGCCACCTGCGCCGCTTCCGTCGAGGTCACCGACCGCCAGCAGGGTGTCCTCGGCCGGGACGTCAGTGCCCACCGCGACGTGCTGTGGAAGCTCGCACCGACGATGCCCCGACTCCCAGCAGGACCAGGCCCGCGCCGCGAAGGGAGAGGCCCCGAGCGGACGGACGGCGCCTTCGCGCGTCGCCGCTCCCAGAGGTTGCAAGCCTGGACCCCGGGGTACTGAAGAGCCCAGACGTCGCCTATAGGCACGTCGCTGGGCGGCGGGCGGTGGCGGTCGTGGATCAGTCGTTGGCCGAGACATTGCTGAGCCTGGCCGACACCGGCGGCCCCGATTTCGATCCCGCGGAGCTGCTCTACACCCTGACCACGGCCAGTGTCCGACTGCTCG
>NZ_JBVPVA010000550.1:0-1925 GCF_055612215.1 Actinomycetospora sp.
CCCCGGAGGCCCTCGCGCCGGGCGGGTCGGTCCTCGCCGCGCTGCGCCTCGCGGCTCCGGGCCACCCGCCGGGCCAGGGTCCGCGGCGCGTCGTGGGGCAGGGCGCGCAGCCGTTCCCACCGGCCGCGCACCGGGTGGCGCAGCACCACGTCGCCGAACGCGTGCCGTCCCCGCACCGACACGTGCAACGGTCCGCGCTCGCGCCGGTGCACCGTCTCGTCCCGCACCGCACCGGCGGAGACCCGCAGGTCGTCGACGTCGGCGGTCCCGCCCTCGGGCAGCACGACCGTCGGCGAGCACATACCGGTGGCCAGCTCGACGGCCACGACCGCGGTGTCGCACTCGGCCTCGGAGAAGTCGAGCAGGACGCCGCCCACCCAGCTGTGCACCCGCACCGTCGGGGGCACCTTCCACAGCCCGCGGCGGCTGATCGACCCCCCGAGCCCGGCCTCGAGCTCGAGGACGTCGTTGCCGTGCGAGGAGTGCAGCACCGCGCCGGGCAGGTCGGCGAGGAGCCCGTCGAGCTGGTCGCGGTAGCGGGCCGCCTGGGCGACGGCGACGCGGTCGCTGTACTCCCCCGGCGTGAGCCGCCCGGCGACCATCGCGCGTGCCAGCATCCCGGCGACGTCCTCGCGCTCGCCGTCGGAGGCGCGCTTGCGCGCGTCCTCGTCGGGGGACTGGGCGTCCTGCACGGGCCGGCGGGCCATGCCCCGATCATAGGTGCGCCGACGACGCCGCGCTGATGTCGCCGGGGCGGGGGACGGGGTCGGGGCCGGGGACGGCTCGGAGGCGACGCGGGCGATCGCGCTCGTGATCGCCCTGGTGATCGCGGTGATCATCGGCGTGGTCATCTGGAGCACCCGCGGCGGGACGCCGGCCCTGCCGGCCGCACCCGTCGCGGCCGCTCCCGCCCGGGCCGCCGCGGTCTCGCCGCTGACCGGCGAGGCCGGCGGTGCCGGGACGGCCGTCCTCGCGGTGAAGGTCGACAACTCCCCGCAGGGGCGGCCGTGGACCGGGATCGCGGACGCGGACGTGGTGTACGTGGAGCCGGTCGAGGGCGGCGTCACCCGGCTGCTCGCGGTGTTCGCCTCGCACCTGCCGCCCTCGGTCGGTCCCGTGCGCAGCTTCCGCGAGTCCGACATCGACCTGCTCGCCGCCTACGGCCGGCCCGCGCTCGCCTTCTCCGGCAACGCCCCGGAGCTGGACCGCCTGGTCGCGTCGGGCCCCGTCGTGCCGGTGTCCCCCGACCAGGTCGCCGGGGCCTACCGGCGCGGCCGCGGGGAAGCCCCGCACAACCTGTACGGGGACCCGGCGGCCCTCGTCCGGGCCGCCCGGGGCGTCGCCGCACCGCGCGACGTCGGGTTCCGCTTCGGCGCCGCGCCGCCGGGCGGCGACCCCGCGCCGGACGTCACCGAGACCGTGGGCAGCACCGTGGTCGGCCTGCACGCCGCGGGCGGGCGCTGGACCGTGGCCTTCGGGGGCGCGCCCGCCGTGACCGCGGACGGGCCCGCGACGGTCGTCGTGCAGCGCGTGCCGGTACGCACCTCGGCGATCCACGACGTGGCCGGGGCCCCGTCGCCGACGGCGGTGACCGTGGGGCAGGGCCCGGTCGAGGTGTTCCGCGACGGGAAGCGCTACGCCGGCACCTGGTCGCGGCCCACGCCCGGGGATCCCACGAGCTACACCGGGGCCGGCGGACAGCGACTGACGTTCGCTCCGGGGCCGGTCTGGGTGTTGCTCGTGCGGGCCTGATGAGCGGACACCGCCACGGGGTACTCCCCCGGCATGGCTACCGGAGACAAGATCGACAACAAGGCCGACGAGCTCAAGGGCAAGGCGAAGGAGACCGTCGGCAAGGTGCAGGACGACGACGAGCTCAAGGCCGAGGGCAAGGGCGACCAGGTCAAGGGCAACGTCAAGCAGGC
>NZ_JBVPVA010000978.1:0-2465 GCF_055612215.1 Actinomycetospora sp.
GAGCCGCCCGATCATGCCCCGGCCGGCGACCGCGACGATCATGACCACGAGCATCGTCACCAGCGCGACGCCCTGGTCCTGCGGCCAGTACGTGCCCGCCACCACGGGGGCGAGGTTGAGCCCGATCAGCAGGACGACCGCCCCGGTGACGGCGGGCGGCAGGATCGCCGAGATGACCCGGGCGCCCCCGAGGTGCACCGCGAGGCCGACCAGTGCGAGGACCACCCCCGTCACGGCGATCGCGCCCGTGACCTGCGCGCTGGTCCCGCCGCCCGCACGTACGGCGGCGACGGCCCCGACGAACGAGGCGCTCGTCCCGAGGTAGCTGGGCACCCGCCCACGCGTCATCAGCAGGAAGAGCATCGTCGCGAGCCCGGAGAGCAGGATCGCGAGGTTCGGGTCGAGCCCCATGAGCACGGGGAACACGAACGTGGCCCCGAACATCGCGAGCACGTGCTGCATGCCGAGCCCGACGGTGCGGCCCCAGCTCATCCGCTCCTCGGGGCGCACCACCTCGCCGGGTCCGGGCGAGCGGCCGTCACCGTGCAGCGTCCAACGGAGGGGGCCCGGGCGGGACGCCGGATCGGTCAACTCAGGTCTCCCGCGGGTTCGGACGGGCGGGTCGGGGACCCGGAGGACTCGGACGGACCGGGCGCGGCGAGGGCGACCTCGAGGCGCTCGGCGACCTCGCAGTGCGGCGGCGGGTCGAGCGGGGGCAACGTCCCGCGGTGCCCCTCGGCGGCGAGGGCGTCCAGGACGAGGGCGAGGTAGCGGTCCCAGCGGTCGGCACGCACGTCCTCGCCGAACGGTGCGGCGGTGGCCACGACCATGACGGCCGCTGCGGGCAGGTCCCGGGTCTCGACGTCGGGCCGCAGCACGCCGGCGGCACGGGCGCGTGCGACGACGTCCGAGAGCGGGCCGATGAAACGCAGCGCCAGCTCCGCGGTGAACACCCCGGAGTCCTTGGCCGCCCGCAGGATGCCCCGCCGGTGCAGCAGGGCCCGGGCGATCTCCTCGATCACGCGGACCACCGCGGCCCACGGGTCGACCTCGCGGGCGGCCCGGGCCAGCAGCGGCTCGACGGCCTCCTCGAAGTACTCGGCGAAGACCGCGGCGACGAGTTCGTCGCGCCCGGCGAACCGGCGGTAGAGCGTCGAGGGGCCGACGCCCGCGCGGCGCGCGACCTCCTCCAACGACACGTCGGGCCCGACCTGCTCGAACGCCTCACGCGCCGCAGCAACGATCGCGTGGTGGTTGCGCAGCGCGTCCGCACGCAACGGACGCGACGAGAGGCCCGGCCCGGTCACGGCGTGACGCTAGCAGCGTCGGACCGCTGACCGGGGATTCCTCACGCCCACCTCACCCCTCGGAATCGGTGGAGTCAGTCCTCCACGATGGCGAGGGCCCCGGACGGGCACGAGCCGACCGCGTTGCGGGCGGCCTCGGCGTCCTCGTCGTCGGGGCTCTCCTGCAGCACGACGACGATCGCGTCGTCGTCCTGGTCGAAGACGTTCTCGGCGGCCAGCACGCAGTTGCCGGCGCCGATGCAGACGTCGCGGTCGGCCTGGATCTTCATGGGGGGTCCTCTCCTGGTGGCCGGAGGTGGTGGAGGCGGCGGGTCCGCTCGACGGTCGTGATCCCACCAGGTGACGGGGAGGCTCCGCAGTCCGTGGACCACACTCGCGGCGGACCGCCACCTCGACGCTAGCACCGGAAACGGGAGCGGGCTGCCGGATGGGCCGTCCGCTCAGGAGCCCTGCGCGCACTCCTGGGCGGCCTCGACGAAGTGCGCCACCGCCGGCGAGCGGTCCGTGCGCCGCCACGCCACCTGCAGCGCGACCTGCGGCACCTCGCCCTCGAGGGGCAGGAACACGACGCCGGGCGGGCGCAGGTTGGCGTAGTAGGACGGCTGCAGCGACACGCCCAGCCCGGCCGCGACCAGGCCGAGCTGGGTCTCGATGTCCGCGCCCTCGGCGACGATGCGGGGGCTGAAGCCGTGCTCGTGGCAGTACCCGACGATCGTGTCGAAGAACGCGCGCCCGAGGGGGCGGGGCCAGAGCACGAACGGCTCCTCGGCGAGGTCCTCCGGGACGATGGCGGAGCCCTCGGCGAGGCGGTGGTCGGACGGCACGGCGACCAACAGCGGCTCGGCGACCAGGTGCTCGACGGCCACCGCCTCGGTGGCGGCGGCCGCGCGCACCAGGCCGACGTCGAGGCGGCCGTCGGCGAGGGCGACGAGCTGGGCCGAGGTGTCCTGCTGGGCGACCTCGAGTTGGAGGTCGGGGAAGCGCGCCCGCATCGAGCGCAGGATGCGCGGGGTGATCGAGGCGAGCGCGGTGCCGACCGAGCCGACCGTGAGCAGCCCGACCGCCCCGTTCGCGGCCTGCGTCACCAGCGTCTGCGCCCGCTCCGCCTCGTAGAGCACCCGGGGCGCGGCGTCGAGCAGCACCCGGCCGGCCGGGGTC
>NZ_JBVPVA010000591.1:0-2095 GCF_055612215.1 Actinomycetospora sp.
CCGACCCCGAGGTCCTCGACGTCGATCGCGTGCACCACGAAGTAGTAGCGGTGCGGGCCGTGGCCGGCCGGCGGTGCGGCGCCGATGAAGCGCCGCGCCCCCGCGTCGTTGGCCAGGGTCACGGCGCCGTCGGGCAGCAGACCCCTGTCGGGGTTCCCGGCGTCGGTGGGCAGGGACGTCGTCGAGGCCGGCAGGCCCACGACCGCCCAGTGCCAGAAGCCGCTGGCCGTCGGCGCGTCGGGGTCGTAGCAGGTGACCGCGTAGCTCTTCGTGCCCTCGGGCGCGCCGGACCAGGCCAGCTGCGGCGACACGTCCTCTCCGCCGGCGCCCATGATGCCGCTGACGTGCGAGGTCGCCAGCACCTCGCCGTCGGTGACGTCGGTGCTCGTCACCTCGAAGGTGGGGACATCGGGCAGGAAGCTGTACGGGTCGGGCGGCTGAGGCGCCACGGGTCCTCCTCGGGTGCGGAGCGGTTCCGCGTGCCCCTTACCCCGTCAGCCGCACCCGCATCCGCCGCCGCAGCAGCCACCGCCGCCACCGCCGGGCGCGCCACCACCCATGGGCGGGGGCGCCCCCATCGGTCCGCCGCCGCCACCGCGGTAGGGCGAGGGCGGGGTCACCGGACGCGTCGCCGTCCGGGCCTTGCCGCCGAGCGCGACGGAGGAGAGCAACTTGACGGTGTCGCTGTGCCCGTCGGGGCAGTCGGCGGGCTCCGAGGACCGCTGCATCGGGCGGTCCACCTCGAAGGTCGACCCGCACTCGCGACAGCGGAACTCGTAGCGCGCCATGCCCGGGACAGTAGGCCGCCCGGTGATCCTCCGACAGCCCGTCTACGGTGCCGAGGTGGCGTTCACGGGCTTCGGCGACGCGGCCGTCGACTTCTACGAGGGTCTCGAGGCCGACAACTCCAAGGCCTACTGGACCGACCACCGCCACCTCTACGAGGAGCACGTGCGCGGGCCGATGACGGCCCTGCTGGCCGACCTCGAGGCGGAGTTCGGCCCCGGCAAGGTGTTCCGGCCGTACCGCGACGTGCGCTTCGCGGCGGACAAGACGCCGTACAAGGTCCAGTGCGGCGCCACGGCCGGCCCGCACTACGTGCAGCTCTCCGCCGACGGGCTGATGGTCGCCGTCGGCTACTACGCGATGGTGCCGGCGCAGGTCGCGCGCTTCCGGGCGGCCGTCGACGACGAGCGCCACGGCCCGGCGCTCGCGAGGATCGTCGAGGGCCTCGCCGCGGACGGTTTCACGATCGCCGGGGACCGGCTCAAGACCCGGCCGCGCGGCACCGACCCGGACCACCCGCGGCTCGACCTGCTGCGTCACCGCAGCCTGTACGCCTGGTACTCCTGGCCGCCGTCGGACGAGCTGCACACCCCGGCCCTGGCCGAGCGGATCGCGACCACCTGGCGGCGGCTCGAGCCGCTCGGGCGCTGGCTCGACGACCACGTCGGGGTCGACCTCGACGACGCCGGGGAGCGCGCGCGTCGTCGTCGGTGACCCGGCGACCGGCCGCGCCGCCACGTCACCCAACCGAAACACTGCCATCCGCCCGCAGGTGTTGAGCCGACGACGTCGGGCTTCCTACTGTCCCGTGGGTCCGTGGCCGGAGCCGAGCGCCGGCCCGCGAGCCCCCTGGGAGTCCCGATGCCGCTTCCCCCGCCGGACCACCAGGCGCTCGCGACGGTCGCGGCCGGCTACGGCCTGGGCCTGTCGTCCGACGAGGTCGACGAGTACGCGCCGGTGGTGACGGGCCTGCTCGGGTCGTGGGACGCCGTCGAGGAGCTCTACGAGGCCGAGGCCCCCGCGGCCCCGGAGCGGTCGTGGACGCGGCCCGAGGACGGCGACAACCCCTACCACGCCTGGTACGTGACCACCTCGATCACCGAGGCCTCCGACGGCCCGCTGGCCGGGCGCACCGTCGCGGTCAAGGACAACACCGCCGTCGCCGGGGTCCCCATGACCAACGGCTCGGCGACGGTCGAGGGCTTCGTCCCGTCCACGGACGCGACGATCGTGCGCCGCCTGCTCGACGCGGGCGCGACGATCGCGGGCAAGGCCGTCTGCGAGGACCTCTGCTTCTCCGGGGCGGGCA
>NZ_JBVPVA010000604.1:0-2168 GCF_055612215.1 Actinomycetospora sp.
CGATCACCGCGCCGGCCCGGACGGATCCGCCGTCGGTGCGGACGTCCACGCCCGCACCCGCGGGCGTGAGCCCGGAGACCCGCGTCGCGAGGTGCACCGTCCCCGCGGGCAGGCGCGCCGCGAGGTGGCCGGGCACGGCGCCGATGCCCCGCGAGGGCAGCGTCAGGTCCCCGAGCGCGAATGTCCGCCAGAACAGCGACACCACCCGCGACGACGTGGCGAGGTCCGGGTCGCCGGTCACGCCGGACAGGAACGGGCGCAGGAACCGCTCGGTCGCGGCCCCGCCGAGCCCGAACCGCGCGAGGTCCGCGGCGGCGGAGCGCTCGGGTGCGCGGGCCTGGCGCGACGGCGGGACGAGCAGGGAGCGCAGTGTGTAGGCCGCGATCCCGAGCTTCTCCCGCGGTCCGAGCAGCCCGGTCAGCGCCGTCCGCGGCCCCCAGGTGGGACGGCGGCGCGGATCGGCGACGCGGTGCAGCCGGCCGTCCTCGGTCCGCACGGCGGCGCCGGGGACGAAGGGGCGCAGGTCGAGGGCCTCGAGGTCCACGGCGGCCTGCAGCGCGGGGTAGGAGGTGTTGAGGATCTGGAACCCGCGGTCGACGAGGAACCCGTCGACGACGTCGGTGCGCACCCGCCCGCCCACGCCGTCGGAGGCCTCGCACACCACCACCGAGCGCCCGGCGCGCGCCACCGTCCGGGCCGCGTTGAGCCCGGCGAGCCCGGCGCCGACGACCAGGACGTCGACCGCGTCGGGCAGCCCGGACGGGCCGGCCACGGGGTCAGCCGTCCAGCACCGCGGAGAGCGCGGCGTGCACCGTCGTGTGCGAGAACCCGTAGCCCTCGCGCTCCAGCACCCCCGGCAGCACCCGCTGGCTGACCAGCACGCCCTCGTCGGCGAACTCGCCGAGGACGGCACGCATCGCGAAGCCGGGAACGATCCACGGGGCGGGCCGGTGGACGATCGAGGACATCACCTTCATGAACTCCCGGCAGGTCACCGGCGCGGGTCCGCTGGCGTTGACCGGCCCCACGACGGAGTCGTGCTCCAGCGCCCAGGTGATCGCGCCGACCTCGTCGTCGAGGCTGATCCACGGCCAGTACTGCTCGCCGGATCCCAGCCGGCCGCCGAGCCCGAACTTCACGACCGGCCGCATGATGCCCATGAGCCCGCCCGCGGGGGAGAGCACGAGCCCGGTCCGGATCATCACGACCCGCGCGCCCGCCTCGGCCGCGGGCGCGGTGGCGTTCTCCCAGTCGCGCACCAGGTCGGCGAGGAAGCCCCGGCCGCGGGCCCCGGACTCGTCGACCGCGACCGCGCCGGTGTCGCCGTAGTAGCCGACCGCCGAGCCGTTGATCAGCACGGGGATGCCGTGGGCGGCGACGGCGCGGGCGAGCACGTCGGTGGGGACGAGGCGGCTGTCGCGCAGCTCCTGCTTGCGGGCGCCGGTCCAGCGCTTGTCCGCGATCCCGGCCCCGGAGAGGTTGATCACGGCGTCCACGCCGTCGAGGGCGCCGTCGTCGATGCGCCCCGACGGCGGGTCCCAGCCGCGCTCGTCGGGGGCCTGCGGCGTGCGGCGGACGAGGCGGACGACCTCGTGGCCCGCGCTGCGCAGGTGGGGCACCAGCGCGGTACCGATGAGTCCGGACGACCCGGAGATGAGGACGCGCATGGCGTGATCGTCGCGGAGTCGGGCGCGCCGCGCGACCGGAGCGGCCCGTCCGTCGGTGGGCGTGGTGTCCGGTTCGCCCGGGTGCGGCACGCGGCCCGGAACCCGGCGAGGCGGCCCGTCAGTCGAACGGACCAGTCGAGGGCACCCGGCTCTCGGAGCCCCGGGCCGCGGGACGGCCGACGGGCCCCCTCGCCCGGTCCTGCTGGGCGAGAGGGTCCGTCGGTCGAGCAGGGCGTGGGGCCCGGCGGACCTAGAGGCCGAGGTCCGCCTCGAACGCGCCCGCCTCGAGCCGGGCCTTGACCGAGCCGAGGAACCGGGCGGCGTCCGCCCCGTCGACGATGCGGTGGTCGTAGGACAGGCAGAGGTAGGCCATGGAGCGGATGGCGATCGACTCGCCGCCCTCGCCGTCGGTCACGACCACCGGCTTCTTCACGACCGCGCCCGTGCCGAGGATCGCGACCTGCGGCTGGTTGATGATCGGGGTGTCGATCAGCGCGCCGC
>NZ_JBVPVA010000649.1:0-2231 GCF_055612215.1 Actinomycetospora sp.
CTGCCCAGGGCGAGCTCCCCCGCGACGAGCCAGTGCCGCGGGGTGAAGCGCAGCCGGCCCCCCAGCGCGAGGAACTGCTTCAGGGCGGCTTCGATCGCGTCGTGACCCCGGAGCGGCTCGGCACCCGGGCCGGGGACGAGGACCGCGTCGGGTTCGTAGAACTCCATGAGGCGGGCGAGGTCGCCGGCGTTGAAGGCGTCGGCCCACTGCTGGTTGAGGTCGTCGGGGGTCATGGTGAGCTCCTTCGGGGGATCGGTTCGGAATCAGGAGTCAGGGCCGCGGGGTGCCGTGAACCTGCGCGGCACGGCGCGCGTAGACGCGCGGGGCGACGCGCGGTACGAGCACCCGGACCGGGGCGGGGGCCTCGGCGAGCATCGTCGTGAGGACCTCGGGGTCGCCCTCGTAGGCGAACATCCCGAACACCAGCAGCATCTGGCTCTTCGCGATCGCGGCGGCGCCCGCCTCGCCCACGGCGCGCCACTGGGCCTCGGTGAGGTGGGCCGCGGCGAGGGGGAGCAGGGTCCGCTCCTCGGTGTCGAGGTGCTCGGCGAGCAGTCCGTGCAGCGTCTGCAGGGCGGCGACGAGCTCCTCGCGGCTCCCGGCGTCGCTCCCGGCCACCCAGCGGCGGCGGGCGTCGCGGACCCGCTCGAGGGCGCCGTCGAGGCCGGCGTGCTGGGCCTCGGCCACGTCGAGCAGCGCCGCGGCCCGGGCCGGCGCCCGCTCGCGCAGCGGCGGCCAGAGGAGCTCGTCCTCGCCCTCGTGGTGGTGGTGCAGCAGGTCGCACAGCAGGCCGAGGTGGCGGTCGACGCGTCCGGCCTGTCGACGGGCCCCGGCCGGCACCCGGGCGACCGCGGCCGGGGCCAGGCGGAACTCGCGGAGCAGGGCGGTGTGCACGACCAGCATGTCGCGCACGTCGACGGGGGGATGGTCGGGTTCGACGGCGGTCGGGGCGCAGACCCAGCGGGCCCGGGTGACGTCCCACCAGCAGCGGGTGGAGTGCTGGTGGCCGGTGCTGGGGTCCATGGTGTTCGCGGTGTTCATGCCGATGAGCCTGGGTGGCGGCACCCGGCCGGGGACATCCCAACAACCTGGGGTTCTTCGCGGGGCGGTCGTGACCGACGATGGATCCGTGCGCACGACGACGGGTCCCGATCTGGCCGAGCGGCTCCGCGCGGCCACCACGGCCGACCTCGACCGCGAGGCCCTCGCCCAGGCCGTGTACCGCGCGGTCGCGGCACACGTGCCGTTCGACTTCGCCTGCTTCGCGACCACCGACCCCGCCACCGGCGTGATGACCTGGGCGTCCAAGACCCGGTCGCTGGGTGTCGGGGACGAGGAGTGGTCCGCGCTCGAGTACGGAGCCCCGGACGTCAACAGCTTCGCCGAGATCGCTCGGCGGAATCCACCGGCCGGGGTGCTGTCGATCGACACCGGGGGAGACGTGGACGCCTGCCGGCGGCACCGGGACTTCCTGGCCCCGCGCTTCGGCTTCACCGACGAGCTGCGGGTCGTGATGCGCAGCCGGGCAGCTCCCTGGGGCGCGATGGCCCTCTACCGCGGCGCCGGTGACCCGCCCTTCACGGCGGGCGACGCCGAGCAGCTCGGCGCGGTCAGCGGGCTCGTGGCCGAGGCGATCCAGCGCTGCCTGTTCGGCCGCGAGACGGCGCCGTCCGCCGCGCCCGGCGACGGCCCGGCCGTGATGATCGTCGACGCGGCCGACCAGGTGACCCACCTCAGTCCGGCGGCGCGGGCGGCGATCGAGGAGCTCGGCGGGTGGGACCACGGGTCGCTGCCGGCGAACGTGCTCGCCGTCGTGGCCACCACCCGCGCCCGGGCCGGGTTCGCCGAGTCCCGCACGCAGAGCGTCTCCGGGCCGTGGCTGAGCCTGCGCGGCGCGCCGCTCGACGGTGCGCCGGGACGCCACGACGTCGTGGTCACCGTCGAGCCCACGCCGCGCGCGTCACTCAGCCGGCTCGCGCTGGCCGCCCACGGCCTGACCGCCCGGGAGGAGGAGGTCGCGCTGCTCGTCCTGCAGGGCGCCGACACCCGGGCGATCGCCGGCACGCTGCACCTGTCCCCGCACACGGTGCAGGACCACCTCAAGACGATCTTCGCGAAGCTCGGCGTCACGAGCCGTCGGGAGATGACGGCCCGGCTGGTCCTCGCCTGAGGGTCCCGATCAGGACGGGCCCGGCACGGTGCGCCCTTCCGGACGCCGCGGCGCTCCGGGA
>NZ_JBVPVA010000823.1:0-7891 GCF_055612215.1 Actinomycetospora sp.
CCCCCACCACGAGCAGCGCACCGGCGACCCCGTCGTCGTCCCCGCGGCCCGGGTCCTGACGTCCGCGGCCGCCGGTCAGGCGCGCAGGGCGTGGACGCTCACCGCGTAGCCCCCGCCGTCGTAGGGCTCGGTGCCGTCCCAGTCCGCCGTCCGGGTGCGCAGGGTGAGCCCGGCGCCGACGCAGGCGGTGTCGTAGGCGACCAGGTCGGGGAACGCGACGCCGTCGGGCAGCGTGAACGGCACGTGGTCGGCGTCCAGCCCGAACCCGAGCACCAGCAGCCCCCCGGGGCGCAGGTGGGCGGCCAGGCGCGCCACGACCCGCGCGTGGGTCCCGGGAGTCAGCAGCGGCCAGAGGTTGCCGGCGGCGACGACCAGGTCGAACCGGCGGCCGAGGTCGAGGCGGGCGAGGTCGACGAGCCGCCAGTCGAGGTCCGGGCGGGCCGCCCGGGCCTCGGCGAGCATCGAGCGGTCGAGGTCGGCCCCGACGACGCGGTGGCCCAGCTCTGCGAGGTGCACCGCGACCCGTCCGGTGCCGCAGCCGGCGTCGAGCACGTCGCCCGGGCGGCGGCCTAGCTCCGCGAGCAGCGCGTCGACCCGTCGGGCCTCGCCGTGCAGGTCGGCGCCCTCGGCGGCGAGCGCGGCGAACCGGGCGGCGTAGTCGGGGCCCGCGGTGCCGCCGGTGACGGCCAGCCAGGGGTTGGACGGAGAGGACGTGCCGGTCACGGGCGGCACCCTACGGCCGCAACCGCCGGTAGACGCGGTGCTCGGGCGGGTCGACCGGGTTGTCGGGCGCGGCCCGGGCGACGGTGACGAACACGAACCCGGCCTTCTCCAGCACCCGCTGGGAGGCGACGTTGCCCGCGACGACCGGGACGAGCAGCTGACCGCACCCCGGGTGCGTGGCCAGGGTGTCGTCGGCGAGCGCCCGGACCAGTGCGCTGCCGAGCCCGTGGCCGACGTCGTCGGAGGATCCGACGAGGTAGTCGATCGTCATCGCGTCCGGCGGGACCAGCACGAACGGCGCGAACTCCGCGACCTCCTCGGGGTAGGCGTGCCAGAAGGAGCGCTGGCACAGCCCGAGCGGCCGCGACCGGCCCGACCCGTCGTCGAGCAGCGCGACGAGGTCCTCGGCCGGCTCCTCGCCGCGCAGCGTCGGTCCGAAGTCGCGCTCGACGGCCTCGGAGCTGGTCTCGTGGGCCCACCAGCGCGCGACGTGCGGCTCGGCGAGCCAGCGCCCGATCAGCCCGAAGTCGTCGGCGGTGACGGGACGGAAGGTGACGCGCACCGACGGGACGGTAGGCGCTCGTCGCGCCCGGTTCGACCGGATTGCTAGGCGCACGACGGCCGGGGAGCGACGCCGGCCCCGTCCCGGGAGGGACGGGGACCGGACGATCAGCGGCCCGGAGTGGGCCGGTCAGCAGCCGCAGTGGCCGTTGCCGTTCCCGTTCCCGTTGCCGTTCCCGTGGCCGTTGCCCCAGCCGCCACCGTGCTCACCGGGGGTCCCCGGGTGGGTCGTGGGAGTGGGCGGGTCGGTGATCGGCGGGATGATCACGGGCTTGGTCAGCTCGAAGTCGTAGGTCGTGCTCGGGGTGGAGATGAGGTCGACCGCCGACTCGAGGCCCGGGTTGCCCGACCCCTGGTTGATCTCGACCGCCTGCACGACGATGCCCGGCGAGCCGGTCACGTAGTCCGAGAGCAGCTTCGCGCCGTCGTTCGAGCACTTCGTGTGGTCGCTGTCGATGACGCCCGGGATGACCTGCGTCGAGCACCACTTGCCCGCACCGGCCAGGTAGCGGTGCCACTCGTCGGGCGTCGTGCTCGCGCCCTCGTTGTAGACCGGCTCGTACGTGAGCGCCGAGTACCCACCCGCGACGTCGGGGCCGTTGTAGTCGACGATGAGCTGCAGGCTCGGGAACTGGATCGGGTTGTCGGCCGCGCCCTGGTAGGCGGAGTACGCAGCGGTCGGGATCCACTCGGCCAGCGGCGTCCCGCTGTCCTCCGTCGAGTAGTACGAGACCTTGTCGCTCCCGGTCGGCGTGGACAGGCGCAGTGCCGCCTTGCCGCCCCCGGTCGGTGCGCCGTACTCGTCGGACACCTCGGCCTTGCCCGCGCCGCGGACGTCGTCCTTGGTGAACGGCGCCAGGTCGGGCAGCACCGTCGTCGTGGTGGTCCCGGAGGTCAGTGCGTCGAGGACGTCCGCGTTGCCGGTCCCGATCATCGTGGCGGTCGCGCCCCCGATCACCAGCGCGCCGGCCGCCACGAGGGCCGCCACCCCTCGACGCCCCAGCGTCACCCTGTGCTTGGCCATGCGTGTCTCGCCCTTCCCCCGAGGTGTGACGAACTCCTGTCCGGCCACGGCGGGGTAACGACATGAACTCGAACGAGTGACGACCGCTTTACTCCGCCCGGGCGAGCAGCGGGTCGGCTCGGGTCACGACGAGCCGGTGGTCGTGGCGCTGGGGTCCGCTCTCGGTGCGCACCCGCCGCACGCGCGTCGTGTCGACATGCGCATGCGTGCATGTATCGTCGGGGCATGGGGCGAGGAGGCGACGCGCACGGCCACGGGCACGGCGGGCACTCCGGCCATGCCGGACACGCCCACGGGGCCGACGCCAACGGCCGGCGGCTGACCGTCGCCCTCGTCGTCACCGCCCTCGTCCTGCTCACCGGCGCGGTCGGCGCCTGGGTCACCGGCTCGCTCGCCCTGCTGGCGGACCTCGGCCACCAGGTCACCGACGTCGCGGCGCTGCTCGCGGCCGTGGTCGCGGCCCGGCTCGGCCGGCGTCCACCCAGTGCCCGGCGGACCTTCGGGCTCGGCCGTTCCGAGGTGCTCGCCGCCGCCGTCAACGCGCTCGCGCTGCTGGCCGTCACCGCCTGGGTCGCCCTCGAGGCGGTCGAGCGGCTGTTCGCGGCCACCCCGCCGACGGTCCCCGGCGCGGCGCTGCTGGCCTTCGGTGCCGTCGGCCTGGTCGGCAACCTCGTCTCGCTGGCCGTGCTCTCCGGGGGCGACCAGGAGAACCTCAACGTCCGCGGCGCCGTGCTCCACGTGCTCGGCGACGCGCTGGGCTCGCTCGCGGTGATGGCGGCCGCCGGGGTCGTCCTGCTCACCGGCTGGCCCTACGCCGACGTGGTGGCGTCCCTGGTCATCGTCCTCATCCTGGTGCCGCGCACCCTCGCCCTGCTGCGGGCCACCGCCCACGTCCTGCTCGAGGGTGCGCCGCCCGGGGTCGACGTGGAGGAGGTCCGGGCCGCGCTCACCGAGGTGCCGGGCGTGCGCGACGTGCACGACCTGCACGTCTGGGTGATCTCCGACCAGGTGCCCGCGGCGTCGGCGCACCTCGTCGTGGACGACGACGCGACGGCGCACTGCGAGGGCCGCGCCGTCGACGGCAGCGTGCTCGACCGCGCGGCGCACGCGCTGCGCGACCGGTTCGGGCTGGGGCACACGACGCTGCAGATCGAGACGGCCGAGCACGCCGACCACGAGGTCCACTGCGCGCCGCCCCGCGAGGTGCCTTCACCGCGGACGTGACGGCCCGTCTCACGCGCCGGGCCGCTCCCGGGGCGGTGGCCGCCACAGCTGTGCCCGTTCCCGGTGCCGCTCCCTCCGGTAGCGCGCCGTCCGCGACCGGACGACGAGGTTCGCCGTCACCCGGACGACCAGCCCCAGCAGCACCAGCGGGGGCACCTGGACGCCGTTCGGCAGCGGCACGGCGAGCATCAGCACGGCGCACAGGGCCAGCAGCGCGCCCGACGCCACGAGCGGCGCCAGCACCGGGTCCCGGCGCCACGCCCGGCGCGCGGCGGGCCGCATCTGGCGCGGCACCGCACGCACCAGCCACGTCAGGACCACACCCACGACGGCGAGGGCGGCCGTCACCGCGACGGCGTGCGCGAGCCACCCCGCTCCCGGTGTGGGCGGTAGGCGCCGCGGGGACAACGCCACCCCGGCGACCGCGGCGGCGACGAACAGCACCGCGATCAGCAGGCCGGCGCGTCGGAGCAGGCCGAGCATGGCCAGCGGGACGTTGAACGCCACGACGTCGAGCGAGGGGTCGATCGCCAGCGCGTCGGCGAACGAGCGCAGCGCCCGGCGGGACCGGCCCAGGGTGAGGTCGACGACGCCGAGGGCGTTGAGGTTGGCGGGGTCGTCGGGCTTGAGGCGCACGGCGTGCTGCAGGCGGGGGAGCGCGGCCCGGGCGCCCCAGCGGCCGTACGCGGAGGCCAGGACCTGCCCCAGCGCGTAGTGGGCGTGGTCGGACTCCGGGGCGAGGGAGACCGCGTGCTCGGCGTGGGCACGGGCCCGCGCGTAGTCGGCGCGGCCCTCCCCGCCGAGGATCTGCGCGAGCAGGATGTGGGCCTGCAGGTGCTGGGGGTCGTGGCGGAGCAGCTCGTCGGCGCACGCGACGGTCTCCGGGAACCGCCGCGCGTGGTAGAGGGTGTTCATCCGGGTGGCGAGCCAGGTGGTCGGCGCGACCCCGAGGGCGGCGGCGCGGTCGAGGGCCGCCAGGGACGCCTCGTGGTTCCCGAGCCGCTGCTCCAGGATCGCCAGCACCACGAACGCGGCCCCGTCGTCGGGGTCCTCGGCCATCGCCCGGGCGAGCTCGGGGCGCGCGCGCTCGTACTGCCGGGCGTCGACCAGCAGGGCCGCCCGGCGCCGGGCCTCGGTCATGCTCCCCCTCGCCCGGTCGCTCCGCTCGCCCCCGGCCTCACATCAACTTGTGCTTCTTCATGTGCGCCACGAGGTCGTCGTAGGCGCCGTCGCCGTTGGCGTAGAGCGCGACCTGGCGGGCCGTGGTGAACCACGGCCCCGTCGAGGGGCGCAGGTCGGCCACGGCGGCCAGCAGGTCGTCCTGGGTGATCATGCGGGCGGTGCCGGTCGAGACGGAGTCGAGCAGGGCCCGCTCCGTCGCGGCCTCGCAGAGGTGGGCGAGGTCGGCACCGGAGAAGCCGACGGTACGGGCGACCAGCGGCTTGAGACGGACGTTCTCGACGGGCCGGTCGCGCAGGTGGTAGGTCAGGATCGCCTCGCGGGCCGCGTCGTCGGGCGGGACCACGAGCACCGTGCGGTCGAAGCGGCCGGGGCGGCGCAGCGCCGGGTCGACGTCCCAGGGCATGTTGCTCGCGGCCAGCACGAAGACGCCCTCGTTGTCCGCTCCCACCCCGTCGAGCTCGGCGAGCAGCTGCGTGACGACCTGGCGCAGTACCCCGCCGACGATCGTCGAACGCTTCTGCGCGATGCCGTCGAGCTCGTCGAGGAACAGCACGCAGGGCGCGGCGGCGCGGGCGGCCAGGAAGACGTCGTGCATGTTGCGCTCGGAGTTGCCCGCGTACATGTCGAGCACGTCGTGGATCCCGACGGCGAGGAACCCTGCCCCGAGTTCCCCGGCCAGCGCCCGCGCGAAGAAGGTCTTCCCGCAGCCGGGCGGCCCGTACAGCAGCAGCCCGCCGCGCAGGCTCTTGCCGTAGAGGGCGCGCAACTGCTCGTTGCGCAGCGGGGCGAGGAACGCCGCCTCCAGCCGCTTCTTCACCGCGTCCATGCCGCCGACGTCGGCCAGCCGCAGGGCCGGGCGCTCCACCGTGAACCGCGCAGCACCCGCCGGAGGGCCGATGGGCACCACCTCGGGCTCCTGGCCGATCACGTCGTCGGGGGCGAACCGCGGGCCGACGACGTCCTGGACCTGGTGCTCGGCCGCCGCCCAGTCGAACCCCGACGGCGGGCCGGGTCGGGTCGGCGCCTCGGGCACCGGACCGGACCCGGGCGCGGCGAGCGCCCGGGTCATCAGCGCGGCGGCGCCCGGGTTGCCCGGCTCCTGCCCGAGGACCGTGGCGACGTGGGTGACCGCCTCCTCGCGCTCGCCGGCGTCGAGCAGCAGCTCGGCGAGGTGCAGGCGCAGCGCGACGTCGCCGGGTGCGGCCGTGACCGCCGCCCGCAGGCTCGCGAGCAGGGGGTCGGCACCGGTCACGCCGTCCAGCGTAGGGCCCGGGCCGCCGGGCCCGGCGGTGATCTCCGGCCGCCCCCGTGCGCGCAGGTCGCTCTCCGAGCGGAGGCGTTAACAAAGCGGTGACCTGACGGCAAACGGCCTCACCCGCCGCTCACGCAGGATGCCTGGGTGGTTGCCCCGATCGGGGCGATGGTCCCGGGTCAGGGCGTGAGGGGAACACCAGCGTGTCACAGGACGTGGAGCCCGCCGAGGCGCAGTCCGCGCCGCCGAGCGGTGCGCAGAGCAAGCCGCCCCGGATGGGGAAATCAGCTGAGACCCTCGAGGACTACACGCTGCGGTTCGCGCCCCGCAGCTATCGGCGGTGGTCGGTCGGCGTCGTGGCCACCTCCGCCCTCGGCGGCATCGCCTACCTCGCCGACTTCGCGATCGGCGCGAACATCGGCATCTCCTACGGCACGGTGAACGCGCTCTGGGGGATCCTGGTCTTCGCGGTCGTCATCTTCCTGTCGGGCTTCCCGCTGGCCTACTACGCCGCGCGCTACAACCTCGACCTCGACCTCATCACCCGCGGCAGCGGCTTCGGCTACTACGGCTCGGTGGTCACGAACGTCATCTTCGCGACGTTCACGTTCATCTTCTTCGCGCTCGAGGGCTCGATCATGGCCCAGGGCCTCCAGCTCGGCCTCGGCATCCCGCTCTGGATCGGCTACGCGGTCTCGACGATCATCATCTTCCCGCTGGTCGTGTACGGGATGAGCCTGCTCTCGAAGCTGCAGCTCTGGACCACGCCGGTCTGGCTCGTCCTGATGGTGCTGCCCTTCGTGTACCTGCTCATCAGCCACCCGGAATCGGTGTCCACGTTCTTCGCCTACCAGGGCGAGAAGGGGCAGGGCTCGCCGAGCCTCGGGTCGGTCTTCCTCGCCGCGGGCGTCTGCCTCTCCCTGATCGCGCAGATCGCGGAGCAGATCGACTACCTGCGCTTCATGCCCCCGCGGACCGCGGAGAACTCGCGGCGCTGGTGGACCGCCATGGTGCTCGCCGGCCCCGGCTGGGTGATCTTCGGTGCCGCGAAGCAGGTGATCGGCCTCTTCCTCGCCGTCTACCTCATCGCGAACGTCGCGGGCGGCGCCGGATTCGCCAACGAACCCGTGCAGCAGTTCCTGATCACCTACACGAACATCATGCCCTCGTGGTTGGCGCTCACCCTCGCGGTGATCCTCGTCGTCATCAGCCAGATCAAGATCAACGTCACGAACGCCTACTCCGGCTCGCTGGCCTGGACCAACTCTTTCACCCGGGTCGCGAAGCACTACCCGGGCCGGCTGGTCTTCCTCGGGGTCAACCTCGCGATCGCGTTGATCCTGATGGAGGCGAACATGTTCGACTTCCTCAACACGATCCTCGGGTTCTACGCGAACTGCGGCATGGCGTGGGTGGTCGTCGTCGCCTCCGACATCACCATCAACAAGTACGTCCTCGGGATCTCCCCCAAGCAGCCGGAGTTCCGTCGCGGCATGCTCTACGCCGTCAACCCGGTCGGGTTCGGCTCGATGGTCATCGCGGCGGGCGTGTCGATCCTCGCCTTCTTCGGGGCCCTCGGTGAGACGCTCGCGTCGTACTCCCCGCTGGTCGCGATCGTGCTGGCGTTCGTCTTCCCGCCGATCATCGCGCTCGCGACGAAGGGGAAGTACTACCTGCGCCGCACCGACGACGGCATCGACGCGCCGATGTACGACGAGCTCGGCAACCCCTCGGGGGAGACCCTGTCCTGCGTGTCCTGCGGGCAGGACTTCGAGCGCCCCGACATGACGGCGTCGGCGGCGGGCAGCGGGCACGTCTGCTCGCTCTGCCTCTCCACCGACCGTGCGGGCACCCACGTCCTCCCGGAGCCGACGACGTCCTAGTTTGTCTCCGACGTGTGCGTGCGTTCCCGTGTCCCGACACGG